>JABDAE010000056.1 GCA_013289325.1 Chlamydiota bacterium | reverse complement strand
CTCCTTCAAAAATTTTATTGCTTATCCGCTTCTATGTTGATTGAAAGAAGTATGTCATTACTGACGAATACCCCGCCCTGATCCAGATTCTTGTTCCAGTTAATGCCATAATCTTGCCGGTTAACAGTCACCGAGCCGCTAATCCCTATGGCCTGGCGGTCTCCCATGGTCTTGACCGGCCCCAAAATGCTTACTGGAATGGTAACAATCTGAGTGACGCCCCTCATGGTCAATTTCCCTGTTATGTAGCCAGGAGTAAACTTTGTACTGACAAAGGTTATCGTTGGATATTCGGAAACGTCAAAGAAGTCCTTGCTTCTTAAATGATGATCCCGCTGCTCAATACGGGTATTGATGCTGTTGACATCAATGCTCACATTGGCATTGGAATTTGCCAAATCTTGAGGATCATAGGTAATTGTTCCGCTAAATTTCTCAAAATCTCCGGGCACTTTGCTGATCATCATATGTGTGGCTGTAAAACCAAAACTGGTGTGCGCAGGATCAATGACATAGGTGTCTGCAGAAAAAGCAACTGAAGTCATTAATAATGAAATCGCTATAACCATCATTTGTATAGGTTGACGCATAAATCCTCCTTTAATTTCATATTTCTCCGTTGCTAGAAAGAGTGGCCACAGGCTTGGGCTCTCAAGCCTGTGGCCGCCTCTTTTAATTTCCTAAG
Organism: Chlamydiota bacterium; assembly: GCA_013289325.1. Lineage (GTDB taxonomy): Bacteria > Chlamydiota > Chlamydiia > Chlamydiales > Parachlamydiaceae > JABDAE01. The sequence continues at coordinate 17,256 of JABDAE010000056.1, read as the reverse complement.
GAATCTGCAAGTGAATGTTCAGTGACTACACATTCTCCTGTATCAGCTTTCACTAATACGCTGCGGAAGCCTATATTCTTGTAGGGATGAGCGGGGTCCCAAGGAACTGGAGTGCTTTTTGGTTGGGAGCCTGGTGCAGGCAAAGCAAACATCAATGGTGCTGCAGCGTAGTTGTCGATATGACCAGTCATATGCTCATTAAGCTGATGAATATGCCCATAAAAAATTGTCACTTGCTTAAATGGCATCAACATGTCTAAAGCCTGCTGACCATCCTTGGTTGACCAGCCCCATTTGGGATAAAGATCAAACAATGGTCTGTGGGTAAAAACAACCAGATGCGCATTATTTTTATCTAACTTGCTTAGATCATTCTGCAACCATTGCAGTTGAGCTTCACCCAAACTTGCTTCTTCCTCGGTAGTATTTAACACAATGATATGTGCGCCTTTATGGTCAAAGGAATAGTAAACATCCTTGCCAAAAAATTCCTTGAAAGCCTCCCCATTATCTTGATCAGCATCATGTTCACCTGGATTAAATCTAACGTCTTTGACCTTAAGCCCTGAAAGAATAGTACGCACCTCAGTCATCCTTTTGATACGTTGTTCGGGCGTTTTGGCCCTGTGTGTCAAGTCACCGGTAATGACTACAAAATCCGGTTGAGGGTCCAATTTATTGACCGCATCAACAGCTTTTTGTAAAGTCCCTGCATAGTCTGCATTTATCTTGGGATCATTAAACCCCCAATGAATGTCGGATAATTGGACAAAGGTAAAATCACTGGGCGTATCTGTGGCGGCGTCCTGGGCGAAGGCGCCAGTTGAACATACACTTACAGCTAACATCAACATCATTGATAAAATTTTTAAACTTTTCATTTTTTCTTCTCCTTGAGGTTACTGTTTGTTGGTTATGCTTTTTGAGCAGCATCTTTAATAAAATTAGTAAGATCTTCTAATTGTTCCTTAGCATTTCCTCCATCACTTTTCAGGACTTCAAGCTCACGCAAGGCTGCTTCAATATAAGCCTCTCCTAGATATTCATGGGCTTCCGGAAAATTCGGACGCAATTCCAAGGCTTTTTTGTAATTGACCAAGGACTCATCAAGAAGACCAATCTTGCGCTGAGTGTGGGCCAACATGTTCAAAATGTCTGGATTATTGGGATCATTCCGAAGAGCCTGCTCAAAAAGTGGCAATGCTTTTTGAAAATCATTGGCTTGGGATGCAGAAAGACCTTGATCATACAAAGAAACTGTCTGCGGGGTGGCTGTCGGGTTACTAGCAGCCATGGCGTTTGTTGGCGTATCATCAGCGATTGCCATCTGCGGAATCAGTAAGACCGCGGTGATTAATAAAAAATTTACACTTTTCATCTTTCCCTCCTGTATGTTTGGTGTTGTTAACTTCATCTACAGGGAGTATACGATCTGAAAATGACAGGAAGATGACCGCAAGATTACATTTTTGTAATCTTGCGAAACTGTTATGGTAAGGATTTTAGAGAGATTTTAGAGGAATATTGATGCTGAAAGTAGTACCTTGACTTAGGAGACTATCGACGGTAATGCTCCCACCCATCGATAAAACCATGGACTTGACAAAACTTAATCCAAGCCCGTGACCGGGTGTTGAACGACTGGATTCGACACGATAGAATTTCTCAAATATGCGTGGCTGATCCTTTGAGGCGATACCTATGCCGGTATCCTTAACTGAAATAATCGCTTCATTTTGGGCTTCTTTTATTTCAAGACGAATAATTCCGTTGCTTTCAGTAAATTTGATAGCATTGTCTAAAAGGTTAGCGATAATTCTTTGCAAACGTGCGGTATTGGCCAAGACAATAATTGGATGCGACGATCCTTTAAATTCCAAATTGATACCTTTATCTTCGGCTACAGGCAAAAATATTTCATAAGCTTGTTGCCCCAAGGACACAATATCCACAGAAGTCTCTTCAGGTTTCTTTAAGCCCGCATCAACCTCCGCAATTTCCAACATGGTATTGATCATTTGGTTAAGCCTATCGCATTCTTCTACGATGATCCCGGTGGATTCCTGATAACCTTCGATGTCCTTTTTCCCTAAGGTCGATTCTGCAAGACCTCGTATACGGGTCAAAGGAGTACGCAAGTCATGGGCAATATTATTGGTGACATCTTTGAGTCCCATCATCAATTGCTCAATGCGATCCAGCATATGGTTAAAAGTTTCTGCTAAATCCTCGATTTCTTCTCCCTCGTGCCCTAACTCTACTCTATGGTCAATGCCATCTTGACCAATATTACGGGCTGTCGTCGTAACACGCCTTACACCCTTCATCGCTTTTTGCGCTTCTATCCAACTCAAAATAATACCGCACAATAACAAAATAAAGACCGAACCTAAAAATACCTTGCTATAAACCTTTGCCAATTCCTCTTCATCCTTCATGGGTTTACCAATTTGTACAACATACTTCCCATCATCAACCACCTGTGTAAGGATACGTATTTTATACGGTCTATCGTTAGGAAAAAGTGTGTGGTAGTTGGAGTGATTACCTGCCGCCATTGATGCCCATTGGCTTAATACCGGAAAATTTAAACAAGGCCATTTTAGAGGGTCTGAAGTCACAACAATATTTAAGTTGGAAGTCAACAATCTATAAAACACTCTGTTAATCCCTTCTTCCTCAATCCCTTCACGAATATCCGATTTGACTTGGATCAATCCCTCCTTATGGAACTCTTGATCAACTTTATTTATAGCGGCCAATAAATCACGATCAACAATATGTACAAGGTCAACCGCCAAAATTTTATAACTGATAAAGAAAATAATAATTAATGAAAGGATAAACAGAATGGCATACCAGAGGGTAAGACGAAAGGCAAAAGTACCAAAGAGGCTATTTTTTTTCTTCAATGACATAACCAAAGCCCCTGACCGTATGAAGCAGTTTTGGGTTGAATGAACGATCAATTTTATCCCTTAACCGGCAGATACGCGCTTCAATGATATTAGTTTGCGGATCAAAATTATAGTCCCAAACATGTTCCATGATCATCGTCTTTGAAACTACCCTGCCGGCATTACGCATCAAGTACTCCAGAAGGACAAACTCGCCCTGCTGTAGAAGTATTTCTTTTTCCCTTCGGAAAACTTTACGGCCAAGCATATCAAGCTTGAGGTCAGCTATTTCTAAGGTGGTGGTCTCCGGATTCAGGTTGGTCCTACGGATCATTGCCTGAACCCGTGCTAAAAGTTCGGTAAAAGCAAAAGGCTTAACCAGGTAATCGTCTCCGCCTGCTTGTAAACCCTTGACCCTGTCATCAACTGTATTTTTGGCGCTTAATACAATGACAGGGGTGATGATTTTCTTTTGACGCAGACGATTGATCAAACTTAAACCGTCCAGTTTGGGCATCATAACATCCGCAATAATCAAATCATAATCTTCTTCCAGCGCAAAATGCAAACCATCCTCACCATTATCAGCACGATTAATGGTGTATCCAGCTTGCTTTAAGCCTTTAACGATAAACGAGGCTATCTGATCATCATCTTCAACTAATAAAATTTTCATAAATAATCCTGTGAGATTCTTTACTTGCGAAGTTTACCACTCTCAATGTAAAAAAGCAAATCCAATAAACTTTAGCCAGAGGTTCAAACGTCCCATCAACGGTAAAAACAAAACTCCTGCAACTTGCTTAGTCACAGGAGTTTATGTTACTCAAAAAACTGGGGTGGGCGCCCTACCCGTCAAGGGACTATACGATCTAAATCCTATTTTTCCCTGTGATTTCTTGTCCTATTTGTCCAGTCGAAAAGGGGTCAAATTTTCGATAACTCTTTGAAACATCAATGGATGTAAAATGTCCCCCCTTTAATGGTGGCAAGACCCTCTTCAATGCCGCTTTGCCACCATTATTTCAAACAATTTTCAATAACTTTTAGTAATTGCGGAAAATCAAAAGGTTTGGAAAAAGCAGGATATCGCTTGGCATCGATAAGTATTGTTTCGACTCCTTCTCTTTCTTCCTTCTTTGACATTAATCCTGTCAGAAGAATTACCGGGATATCCTTGCACGGAGGATATTTTTTAATTGCACTGACAACATCTCCACCCTGCATACCTGGAAGCATGAGGTCCATAATGATTAAATCCGGCAGATTATCCTTGGCCATTGTAAGACCTAGCGCGCCATCATTTGCAATAAGAACGGCATACCCTGTTTTAGTTAACATGTATTTGATATTACTCGACACATCAGCATCATCCTCAACGACTAAAACTTTCTTCATAGGAACAAGCCCCCTTATTTATTTAAAAGATCATTGATGGCTTCGATTAAATCTGTTTCAGACTTCACCTCCACCAAATGATCGATACCTTCTTTAGCATTGATCTTCCTTGTTATCTCTGGGTTTATTCCTGCATTGTAGGTGTACAATATCGTCTTGACTCCGGAGGTCTTGGCCATACGCTTTAATTTTTGAACAACAACTTCTCCTGAAAGGTCTGGTAAATTCATATTCACACAAACTATGTCCGGAACGTCTTTTGAAATGCGCTCGATAGCTTCCGTCCCTGTCCCAGCGAGATTGACTGTAAAGCTTTTATTCAAAAGGGCCATACCTATTTTCCCGGAGAATTCTGCACTGTTATCGACAATAAATATTTTCCTAAGGACTGACGCCTGCGCAGCAGAGCTTTTTATAGATTTCCTGTTAATGACCTGGTCGATTTCACGGACTAAATCCGTAATTTCAAATGGTTTGGACATAAAGCCATCGACATTAAAATCTTTAAAAAATTTCTCCATATTGGCACGGGCCGTGAGCACAAAGACCGGATATTGAGAGACATCGCCTACGCAAATTTTCTGATAAAATTCAATCCCTCCCATGTTGGGCATATTAAGGTCCAGGATAATTAGGTCTGGCCTAAAATCTCCAAGAATTTTTAATCCTTGAACACCATCCTGGGCAAGTTCAACGATATAACCTTTGGCCTGAAGGACATATTTTATATTCTCACGCAAATCTTCCTCATCATCAATGACCAATACCTTGGGCTTACTCATCATCTCCTCCTTATTGCTATATAAGTTTTTTGACCTTAGCTATCAACTCTTGCATGTTGACGGGTTTATTTAATATTTCGTCGGCACCGACGTCCCAAGCCTCTTTTATCTGCCGCTGTGTATCAAAACCGGAAAGCATGATAATTTTGGTGTTTTTGGTCTTAGGGTCGCTTTTGATCCTTGAACATACTTCCATGCCATTCATTTTAGGTATTTTGACGTCTAGAATAACCAAATGCGGGACAAAGTCATAAATTTTTTGGCCGGCTAAAAACCCATCCGATGCCCTTTCAATCTCATAATTGCCTTCTGCCTCCAAAATCTTGCTCAAGACTTCCAAGGTCGCCTGATCATCATCAACAATAAGAATGCGTTTTTCTTTCCTAACAGCTATGGTGAAATAAAACGCACTTCCTTCTCCAGACTTCGACTCAACCCACATGCGGCCATTGTGTCTGGTAATGATTTCTTTGCAAATGGCCAAACCTAAACCGGTTCCTCCTACATGTTGACTTGCCCCTCCCACTTGCTGAAATTTCTGAAATAGCTTTGGCAAATCCTCCTCTTTTATTCCTATGCCGGTATCACGCACACAAAATGTTATATACTGCTTATCTTCACAATGGGCTGAAACGGTGATCTTTCCCTCTTTGGTAAACTTTAAAGCATTGTTGATCAGATTATTAAGGACCTGGATTAAACGGTCCTTGTCCGCTATAAGCGTGGGCAATTTTCCGTCAAATTCCGTTTCTATTTTCAATCCCTTACTTTCGACGACAGAGGCCTGTGATTCAACGACCTCCCGGACAACAGACTCAGGACGAAGAGGTAAAAAGTTCATCGCCATTTTACCGGACTCAAGCTTCGAAAGGTCCAATACATCATTGATTAGACGTGCCAGACGGTCAATGTTCGATTTGACCCGTTTGATAAAAGTTTTTTGGTCTTCTGTCAGTTTGCCAGGTATTTCAGTATCCAAAATATCAACGGATGATTTTATGGCTGCCAAAGGAGTACGTAATTCATGGGAAACTGTTGAGGTGAATTCTTTTTGTATTTCGTACATCGCTTCACGTTGAGCAGCCCGCTGTTCAAGTTTTTCCTGAGTATCCTTTAGTTTGGCAGTCATCTGATTAAAAGCGACTGCAAGTTGGCCAATTTCATTGTTAGAGCTTATCAGAGATCGTTCGGTCAAATCGCCTGAAGAAACATGACGGACAGTTTCTGTTAACGCAGTGATAGGGACAACAATAAACCGACGGATTATCCACAAAATTCCTCCAGACATCAATAAAATCAGAGGCAAGACGATCAGGACCATCTGTGTTGCCGCTTTATTGGCTGAGGCAAAGGCAATCTGGGATGGATCAGTCGAAACCAAAAACCACCCATTACCTTTATAAGATAAGTGCCCCTCCTGGAAGGCAACAGAAACCAATGTGTCTTCATGAAAAATGCCCTGACTCTGATGAATAATAGTGGAACTTACATTTAGCTTTTTCAGTTCGCGTATAATTGATCTGCTTTGAGACCCATCCAATAAAACGCTTTTACCGTCCTTTATATTGCTGGCAATAATGTCTCCTGAACCATTGAGTAAAAGAATATTGTCATCCTTAATCTTCTTTAAAATTTGAGAAACAGCTGCCCATGAAAGATCCCCTATAACAGCTCCAATAATAGGTTGCAGGGGATCCCCCTCATCCCTAATCGGAGCAGCAAAAACAACAGCTGGTTGCCCTGTATGCTTTAAGATCACAAAATCAGAATGATTGATCTCTCCTTTCATCGCCTTTAAATACGACAAATTTTGGTAATACATTCCACTTAACGATTTTCCTATCTCTTTCTGTCGCGTAGAGAATACAATACTTCCTCTCGTATCAACGATAAGTAAACTATTCCATGGACCTGTAAGAGTTGCTAGATCTTTTATCCTGTCCTCGCTATCTTGCTTGCTACCCTCATCGAGACTTGTGCCCTCAACAAGGCTACGTAGATGCCTTTCGAATGATTTTTCTCCCGCCATGACCCGAATATCACTATATCTTTCTTCTAACATACGGTCGATTTTATCCATCGTGTTTTCTGCACCTTCAAAATTGTCTCCCATAATTACGTCTTGTTCCGTGGAAACAGTAAAAAAGAATGAAAATAAACCGATGACGATCAACATCAATATGGTTATTGACAAAATAAGTGAAAAGATTTTAAACAGCAACTTTTGACTGAATCTTATCTTATTCATGCGGGGCTAATTCCGATCATCAAGCTTCACCACTCATAAAGCATCTTTCCTATACTCGGACGTTATTATTCATGCAAAGAATACCGACCACCTCTTACCTTCATTAAACTATAAAGAACATTCTGGTATCATTTTGCTCCTTAATACGTGGGGTGTCGAAATAAATATTATTTATTATCTATTTTCTCTAACTAATCTCTTTCTTTAACAAATCACTTTTATGATATCAAACGGAGAAGCATTCAAGTCCTCTCACCTCCCCGTGACGGGACTCGAAGAGGCACCTCTCTATAGTACAAATCCCAAAGGAACCCAGTGAGAAAATATCTTTCGAAGTACGCTAGCTATTTTTTAAGGCCTTTAGAATAGTATCTCTACGAGTGTGCCAGTCGTCAAGAGCACCTTGAAAATCAAAAATATCCTTAGCTTGATAACCAGTTAAACTACAGTATGAATTTAGGGCAGCCTTACTCACACTTAAACTATATTCCTTATAATCTAAGGCATCCGCTAATCCATCGAGCACATCTTCCCATTTTTGTTTTTCAGATAGTACTTTCTGATTAGTTACCTTCCCCAAAAAATACGCAGATTTAGCTCGTGAAGCCCATTCAGGATAATGTATTTGGTCAACTGCATCTTTAACAGAGAAGTTATTCTCATCTTCAAATTCTTTACAATTCGTATTGGGACGGCATACAGCTCCCAATTTCTCTAAAAATACTTCAAAAACTCCACTTTTGTACATATCTTTTATTCTTGATTCATCAGTAAATATTTGATGTACTGTATAGGTGTCAGCCTTTCTTTTCATATCGTCAAGTCTTTCATAACTAAGACGTTCCCCACCATAATAATTTTGCCAAATACAAGAATCTGCCAATTGAGAAATCAAAATGCTATTAAAAATACCTACCTGCGATTGCAGTAAGTCGGTTTCCGTACCAAAAGCAGTTACTTGTTCTCTGAGAAGTCTAATTTGTTCTCCAGAAGAAATATAGCTCGAGACCAACAAAGGAAATGCAATACTAGCAATAAGACCGGCAATTAAAGAAATCTCTCCGACCGTATCTGTTTTTTTGGACAAAACCTTTTTAATTTCTGGAAAAAACGGAACAAAAATACCAATCAGTAAGCTTAAAATGTCACAAAAGGCCAGATCAAAGATAGGAAAGAATGAAATAACTACAGAGACTACGCCCCATCCCAAATATGCCAAAGGTAAATGTAATCTTTCATTTCTAAACCAACGTATCAACGATGTGCCTAAAAATATAAAAGCCACAGATGTAGAAAAGATTAAAACCCTATAAAGAATACTTCCTTCGATATAAATTTCGTTACTATGGGAGGATGCGATGTTTGGCATTGAACTGACCAAAAAACCAATTTTGAAATTATCAAATAACATATACAGAGCTCCCGTTATTACTGCCGTAAACATACCTCGCTTGAAATATTTAAGCGCCATGACCATAGAGTCAACTTTTTCATTGATAACAAGATAGTTTTTTGTTCTATTTGAAAGCCAACAAGAACTAATTTCTTTTAGAAAATCTGCTTTATTCTTAAATTTAGAATCAATGATATTCTTGGTATCTAACTTATGATATGCCTTTCTATCTAATCCTCTTAGCGCGTATATTGCAGAGGTTAATAGATAGATTAACGTAGATGAAAAAAACAAAATAATAAAGATCCTGCCTACTATATTATTGGCATCTATAGAGTTGATCTTATCAGAGAATTCCGCAATCAAAGTGATGACTAAACCGGTTGCCCCCAACAAAGTTACCAGCTTACCCTCCACAGTTTTCACACGCATTTCTTCATCGACATATAGATTCTTTGCCACGTCGGCAAATGTTTGAATATAGTCTCCATCTTTAATATAATCTATCTTCTCCATGATCTTCTCTGGAGATCCAAATTCTTCCATTGTTTTTTTGTTAGCTTTTTCTTCTGCTTCGGTGAATCGTCCTATTGTAGGCCAAAGAAAATCTATTATGTTTTCTATGATGTTCACGACTTAGCTCCTCCCTCTGATCAATAGATCTGTCAAAGCTGCAGTCAATTTGACACCAGTTCGTTTTTCTATCCAAGCCCATTGACCATTGGGGTTTATTTCTAAGAAATAATATTTACCATCTTTTGCATAGATCATATCAATAGCTCCAAACTCTAATCCTAAGCTTTTGACCAGATCAAAACATTTACTTTTTATATACGGTGGCAATTCGTATTTCTCATGAGGTAGATTTATGTCTTGTGCTTTTCGCCAATCTACCACAGAATCCTTATTTTTCTGAGAATAAATAGCAGTTGAAAATAGTTTCTTACCAATAACATTAATTCTTAAATCTAGAACCTTTTCTATATTCTTTTGGTAAATTGATGGCAACGGCAATGACCTTTGTAAATGTTTTAAATTCTCCAACTTGACCTTAGAAGTAAAAACAACCTCCCGATCATTAAGTATTCCTGCTTTTATTGGTTTTATGATGATATTTCCTTTGTGATTCTCCCAAAATTTTTTTATCTCAGGATAATTATTAGAGATTATCGTTGAAGGAATTAGAAAACCGATATCCGTAGCTAATTTCAATTGCGTTAATTTATTTTCTGCTAAATGGATACTCGTTGGATTACTCACCCAAAAACAGTTCAAATTATTCCAAATACCATTTAGAGTAAATAATGTTTCTCTTTTACAAAAATCTCTATATTCTTTGGGGATTTTACTAAAGCATGGCAAAAGAGGACGCCTATACCATATGCTTTTTATTGCAGAGAACGGTAGTGAGGGCTTGAAGTTAAAATATCCAAGAAATCTTTTCCCAACACAGGAAACTTTTGTCGCTACTTTTTCAGGAAAATCTTCAGTATTAAATCGGATGAATTTCTTCTTACGCTCTTTTAATTCTAGAACAACAAAATCCGCGGTTACATCTTCACGATTTGTAACAATTAAAATCATGACACCATATTTTTACGATTAAATGTTTCTAAAAAACTGTCGTCTAAACCAATATCGTCGGATTCTTTTCTTTGATTAGTTTTAGTCAATAACTGTAGATCTAGATTATTCAAGTGGTGATCATCCGATTCTTTATGCGCAGCAGTCTTTGTTAGCAGTTCTAAATTCAAATTTTCTACATCATAATCATGAAATTCTTTCCTCACTTTTACTTCCGTTATTGTTTCTAAGTTAACTACCGGGGAAGATAAGTAAGCCAACGGTATATCCCGAGACCCTTTTCTCAATATAGAAACTTTTCTGTTTTCATCATAGAAAATGTTCACACGAGACCTTTTTTCTTCCTTTTGTTTCTCTGAAAAGCTTAAAATTAACGGTAAATTATTCTTTTTATTCACACCTTCCCCCTTTTTGGATGGATTTATTATACTATATTTATCCTCAATTAATTATATAAATTCATCTCTTAGACTACATCAAAACCCGACACCTTATGCTTAATATAAGACTCTAGGCCATACCTTAAAGCATCAATGCAATCATTGGATGAATCTAAAGGAATGGGTAGAATCTCTCCGGTGGCATCTCCATCTTTTATTAGAAATCCTATTCTGACTGGCCTGTATGCTATTGAAACACTTGTTATTGGCATTGTTTTATTCCTCCAAATTAGTCTTTGAGCCACTCAATCCCTTGTTTTTGAAGCCTATCTTTTATAAGCTTAGGATCGATACGCGACCTTTGAAATGTATAAGAATAGTCATTGACCATTTTCTTAATACGGTTGCTTTGAAAAGGTGAGATTACATATTGATTAGCCATGCATATTGTTCTTCTATTAATTTCATCAACAAAGCTATGCTTAATGAAGTTAGATAATACCGGCCCCTTGGACAACAACAGACATGCTTTAGGAGAGATAGGAAAAGCTAATTCCATACAAGGAGAGCGAAGCCCTCCCCCAATAATTAATTGACCACCCTTATTTATAGATATAGCACTTAAAGGAGTGTCGCTCGTCACAAAGAACTTTCCTTCCTTAAGACTCCGAATGCTCCAACGCATATCTTTCATACTTCTACAAATCGCCTCAGAAACAGATAAACTCCATCCTACCATATACTTTTCATCTACTTCAATATCAACAGCCTCCCAATATTCTGCCGCCATTTTAACAAATTCTTCTAATGATAACGGCGTCTCATCTTCTGCATTTTTTAAATATCTCTCATATTCCCTTTTCTGCCCTTCGGGAGTTCTTAAACTTTCTTTCAGTCCATCCAACAAATGATCAACTCCTGCGATATGAATATCTTTAACATTGTTAACTGACGATGGTACTCTCGTATGCAAAAATGATAAAAATAAAGCCATTATAGGAATTTCTTCCTTATCGATTTGATATGGCGGATTTCCCCATTTCTCAATAATAGGCTTTGCCTTCCCCTCCCATTGTGAAAGGAATTCTTCCATCCTTTTATCTTTTTTACCATTTTCATCTGGATGAGATAAATAATAATCCCCTATTACTCCAGTATTAATTGGTTGTTGAGGCCGCGTAGATCCATCCTTTTTATCATAAACCCAAAAGCATTTCTCTCCTGCAGCTAAAAAAGACTCTAGATAAAATTGTGGCACAGTATGACATCGTATCGAAGCCATTAATAATGTCCCTTGATTTTAAATTACGGTTAGGATCTTTATCATTAACTACAGACCATTAACTAAGACCCCAATTAGATAGGATTCTGCCACTTTTGCCCAATTTTGGCAATCTTTTATGATCTATGGGATGTCAGTTAATGATAATGGGAGAATTGGTAGAAATAAGACTTAAAATAATATCCTAAGTCCTAACAAATTCAATAGATGCAAAAAACTTCGGCAATTAATGATCACCGAAGCTTTTTCCTATCTTTAGGGTTTCCCCTAGCAAAAATTACTGGGGTGGGTCCCCGCACACTAGAGGGCTTCCCCGATCTAATTTGCAGTCTATTTTGTTTTGTCCAATTTGTCCACTTTTTTGAGAATCCAAAGTATTCAACCTTCTAATATATATGGTCTTACGATTCTTCAACCTTTTCTACCTGGACATTTTTCCGTAAAGGGTCTAACGAATCGGCGTGATTCTTGGCCCAATTAAGCCAATTTTTGAACTCATTTCCCGATAAATTTCCTATCTTTTCTTCACTAAAAACTCTCTCTTTTTCTTTGATATACGCCCGAATTAACTGACTTTTATGCCAATTTGAAGCATCTTTTTCAAGAGTCTGAATCTTCTCCAATTCAATTTGCCGCTTTCTATGTAGCTCTTCTAGCTGGACCCTTTTCTCTTCATCCTTCCGACGTTCGTTTTCCCAATAAAGCTTTCTATCTTTTCTCTCTTTGTATTCTTCATATAAACCCACAATGAAACTATTCAACTTTTCTTCCAATGTTTTCGTCTTTGTATCTTTCCAAGCATTACGTTCATTCCAATATTCCGCACCGATCCTTAATACTAGAACTCCTGAAGGAATATAATCATGATCACTATCAAAGGGGCTTTTCTTCTCTAATTTTTTAACCACCCTATGTTTTTCGTAAATACTTATAGGTAATATCTCATCTTCCCACACCACACATGAAGAACATTTAGTTTCATCTTTTTTTTCTAATATTACTTTTCTTCCTCTTTTTTCAAGCGCCTTAATAAGCGCATCCAATATACGAAGCGCCCTATCTACACTTTCAGGAGCAACATGAACATGTATTTCTCCTCTATGGCTCCATATCATTCCCTTTTGGAGATACTTCTCTCTCCTGTTTAAGTCTTTCTTCAAACTTTGAATAAAAGGATGCGGTTTATCTAATGCCTTGGATACATGAATCTTATTTTCAGGAAGATATTCAGAAGCAATTTCTGCAGGAAGGTCTAATCGTTGAGTCTGTTCTGTTTTATCATTTTGTTTTATCTCAACATCTGCTTTACCATCAAAATCTGGTAAAGGAACTCGATTTATAGGAATACCGTGTTGTATCTTTTGCCAATAGCCTGCTTTAGGCATGGGAACTTTTAACTTCTTACAAATTTTTCGAAGGCCGTTATCAGATAGACCATACTCTACAGCCAATTTGATCATGGGTTTTGACCAAACTTGTTCATATAGCTCTGTACGGTTGGCGAGCTTTATCTTTGATTCATTCATAGAACGGGGCATTTTTTATTTGAATTCTTAAACCAATCCTTTAGCTTAATGATTCCTCTGCCAAGTAAGGCAAAAGCTCCACCTATCATGACCCCTATGCCTATACCAGCCGGACATCCGGGCTTACCGCAATAAGGGCATGTGGCTCCTGACATAAAATAACCAGATGAACCCAAAAACCAAGATTTAAAGGTTGAAGAACTGAAGAAATTCTTTATTTTTTCAAACATATTATTGTCCATTCGTTGTATTTTGTGCTGATTGTACTTCAGCTATTTTACTATACTTTTCAGGATTGTCGTTAAAAGTTGAAATACACCCTCCACAGCATAAATGATAAGTCTTTCCGTTATATTGCACTGTCGCTCCTGGACCCATAACGCCAATCGGCCTGCCGGAAACAGGACAAAATTTATTACCAGCATCTACCGGCTGCACCGATGATTGCATTGATTCCGGTGTCGGTGATTGCTGAGCAAAAACCAATCCTGACCCCAACAAAAAAACTCCTAATGTTAATGATGCGACTCTGTTCATACAGCCTCCTTGTATTTAGTTAATCTATTTAAGTTTTCCTTTTAATTCAAATTTGGATTTCCAGAGATAATAGATCGCCGGATAAACCAAAAGACCAAGTAAAAATGATGTAATCAACCCACCGACCATAGGTGCCGCGATACGTTTCATCACATCCGATCCTGCACCTATTGACCACATGATGGGTAAAAGCCCGACAAAGGCAGCTGCGACTGTCATCAATTTAGGGCGCAGGCGTCGGACAGCCCCCTGAATGATGGCCTCCTTTAATTGTCCCTCCGTGTTCATTTGATTGCGGGCCATTGCCTCTTTATAGGACAATTCCATAAACAAAAGTAACAAGACACCTGTTTCAGCATCAAGCCCCATAAGGGCAATCATGCCTACCCATACCGCGAGAGAAACGTTATAGCCAAGCGCATACAATAACCAAACAGCACCAATCAATGAAAACGGTACAGACAAAAGTACAATACCTGTCTGGACCATGGATTTGGTGTTCATATACAAGAGAATAGTGATGATGAAAATGGTCAATGGTAAAACAACTTTCAATCGATCACGGACGCGGAGCATGTTTTCATACTGACCACTCCAAAGCAGTTGATAGCCTTCAGGTAGTTGTAAATTTTCATCAACGGTTTTTTTGGCTTCATCAACATAACTGCCTATGTCCCGCCCCGCTACATCCACATAAACATAGCCTGCCAAAAGCCCGTTTTCATCGCGCAGCATGGATGGACCTAAACCAGTGCGCTCTGCGTAAACGTTCCTTGTTCCTGGAATATCCTTAATGATTCCTTCTATTTGAATACCAATGCGCTCAATCGTCTTAATATCATGACCAAAAACTTTAATGCCAATGGGAGTACGTATTCCTGTCGATTGCATATCAATACGATTTTTAATGGGCATGGTCCAAGCATTGGTGCTACCTGGAATCTGTAATGCGCCATCCAATTGATTAATTAGTTCTTCGTGGGAAATGTGCCCAGGCCACTGGCTTTGTGGTTTAAGAAGGATGGTAGTTTCCATCATGGACAGCGGGGCTGGATCTGTTGAGCTGTCAATACGCCCAGCCTTGCCCCATACACGCTCTACCTCTGGAAAACTTTTGATAATCTTATCCTCGGTCTGTAATAATTTCATGGCCCCTGGCACTGAAATATCAGGTGTTGTGACGGGCATATATAAAATATCACCCTCCCATAACGGCGGCATGAATTCTGATCCTAATTTCAGATAAACCGGAATGGTGGCCAAGAACAGTGCTATGGCCGCGGCAATAACATGTTTGGGATATGTTAAAACGAATCGGCAGATGGGATTGTAAAGATTGAACAGAACACGGCTTATAGGATGTTCGGCTTCAGCATAATACTTAGTCTTAAACCGCAAAAGCCACATGCGCAGCGCCGGATTAAGAGTTACCACCAAAATCGCAGCAATGGCCATGGAAAAAGTTTTAGACCAAGCCAACGGTTTAAACAAACGACCTTCCTGGTCGAGAAGTGTAAATATAGGAAAAAATGAAACAGCAATGACCAACAACGAAAAAAATACGGCTGGCCCCACTTCCTTTAAAGCCTTTAAACAAATCTCGTGATAATCTCCTTTACGTCCGCCTGCTTCCCAAAATTCCAGATGCTTATAAACATTTTCCATTTGCACAATCGCTCCATCGACTAATACCCCCATAGAAATAGCAATCCCTGCCAAGGACATAATATTGGACGTTAATTTCATCCCTAACATCGGTATAAAAGACAAGATGACGGCAATGGGGATAGTGATGATAGGAATAAAGGCTGATGGAAAATGCCAGAGAAACAATAAAATCACCAGGCTTACAACGAGCATTTCTTCTATCAACTGGTGGCGTAAATTGGCAATGGCACGTTCGATCAGTTGTGATCGGTCATAGGTGATCTTAATTTCAACACCATCAGGTAAGGATTTCTTTACATCTTGGAGTTTGGCTTTGACCCTATTGATAACATTAAGAGCATTTTCTCCAAAACGCATAATAACAGTACCCACGACCACATCACCCTGGCCATCTAAATCTGATACGCCGGTGACTTGGGATTGTGTCCCATAACCGCCAATGGAAGCCACCTCTGCAACGCCTGGCACGCTTTGCAAGGCATCACGTAAATTCTGATCTTGAAAACTGCGTAATTGCTGCAAATCGTGTTTACCGCTCTTATCTATAAGGGCGTATTGAAAAACCCAGCCAACACCCGTGGCGTCCGGCCCTAATTGGGTTTTAACCCCTTTAGGTAAATGAGGCAGGACCCTATTCAAGTATTGCGACAGCTGGCTGCGGTCTGAGGTAATATCAGTCCCATCCTTAAAAATGACGTAAATATAAGAAACCCCAACATCAGAAAATCCTCGAATGGCTTTAACTCCCGGGACACCTAATAAAGAAGAAACGATGGGATGGGTCACCTGATCTTCCATGATGTTGGGACTTTTGTCCCATTGGGAATAAACAATGACTTGCGAATCAGACAAATCAGGAATGGCATCTAAAGAAATATGCTGGATAGACCAAATAGCCACAGCCAAAGCTGCAGCAACACAGATCATCACCAAAAATTTATTCCGGGCTGAAAATTCAATTAACTTAGGAAGCATTGCTGCCCCCCTGACTATGATTATGCCCAGAAACTAAAGCCATGCCGCAAATAGGACAAACACCTGGTTTATCACTTTTGATCCAAGGGTGCATAGGACAATAATATGCCCCTTGATGGTTCTGACCTTGTACAGTATTGGTGGATGGGCTTCTAAAAATTAACCAGCTTCCTGTTACTATCGCTGCCAAAACTATGATGAAAATAATATCTCTTGTTTTCATAAAATTTCCCCTAGATAGACAATTAAATGCAAAGAGAAACTCTTCGCATAACAAACAGAAACTTTCTATTTAGAGGAAATTAAATACGTAAATTGAAGGTTCTAAGGTAAAGCGGGGTAAAACTTGCGACCAACGGCGGACTACCGCGAGAATAAACTTGAGGGAAAGAGGCTACAAAGTCTGCATGATACGTGCCTAATGAAATAGCAGGAGAAAAACTTATCGCTGCCGGTGCCGTTAAAATTGTTTGGGCATGAGAAAATTCCGCGCTGGTTAAATGGCTTTGGCATGACCCCATTGGGGCGGAATCTTGATGAGAAGAATTTTGCTTCTCACAGCACATGGCAGGCTTATGAAAATGAG
>JABDAE010000055.1 GCA_013289325.1 Chlamydiota bacterium | reverse complement strand
AAGTGATTCTAATTCAAGATCTTGCATTAATTTGCCATCTCGAACTGCCGGATCTAGGTTAAATCGCAGGGGAAGGACCCCATCTTTGATATGGCGGTCCATAAAAACTTCAAGAGATTGGCAATATTGCAGAAGGCTTTGCCTCTTTTGCTCTAAAGAAGGATCTTTTCCAAGAAGTCCTTGGTAGTCATCTTTAAAAGCCGATAGGCAACTTGGTTCAAGGACGATGATTGCCTTTATATTATCTGATAACATGTTGTAAAGACCCTCTACCACATGAGCCGCATTTTTTTTGGCTTGCTTAAGAAGCCCCTTTGAAATGGCGGGGCGGCCACAACAAAAGTGATCAGCTAAAAGCACTTCGTATCCCAAAGAGATGAGGATTTTATAAGCTGCAATGCCAATATTTGGGTCATTGTATTCTGTATAGGTATCGTTATATAAAATGACTTTTTGGTTCAATGTGACCTTTGATTGCTTTGCAAACCACTTTGAAAAAGGCTCTTTTGCAATGTGGGGTAGCGGGCGTTTATCTGTGATTCCAATTTGTTTGAGCAGCCACTTTAGAGGCGCTTGTTTTTGCATAAAGTTGACAATGGGGGCAATAGGGGATATCCACTTATAAAAGAGATGCAAAGAGGCAAAAAGGCGATTGCGGATCGAGTATCCATTTTTCTCTTGGTATTGGTAGAGAAATTCTGACTTCATTTTGGCCATATCGACTTCTGAGGGGCACTCTCGCTTGCACCCTTTGCACTCGATGCAAAGGTCCATCACTTCATACATCTCTTGGCTTGTAAATGTCTTAAGGGGCGCTTTTCCATTGATGATAGAGCGTAAGGCTTGCGCTCTTGCGCGCGTTGTATGAAATTCATCGCGTGTCACTTGAAATGAGGGGCACATCACCCCCTTATCCTTTCGGCACTCTCCATTGCCGTTGCAAAGATCTGCTGCAAGTTCAATCCCACCCTCTTTAGTGAAATCGAGAAAAGTTGGGATGGGGACATGTTTTGTTGAGGGGCTTAAGCGCATATTTTGCGTTGGATTTAATCCATCGACGATTTTTCCCGGATTAAATAACAAAGCGCTATCAAATGCGAGCTTGACTCTTTTAAAGGCGTTATAGATCTCCTTACCAAATAAAAGTTCATTTAAATGGCTTCTGATAATTCCATCGCCATGTTCACCGCTCAAAGAACCGTGGAATGTTAAAATCAAATGGGTAATATCGATTTGAATTTTTTTCATGAGGGCAACTTCTGATGGATCTCTTAGATCGATATAGGGTCTAATGTGTAAACAACCAGCCCCAACGTGGCCATAGATTCCTGCTTCTTTTCCTACGCTCTTAAGATAGGCAAAAAACTTTTCCATAAATGGAGCTAAAGTAAATGGACTTATAGAGATATCCTCAATAAAGGCAATGGCTCTACTATAGCTTCTTTTGGAAAGGAGGAGCCCAAGCCCTGCCTTTCGCATCTCCCACACATACTTTTCCTCTTTACAGTTTTGAAAGATTTGGCAGGATGTGCCGATGTCTTGCCGCGCTAATTCTTCGGTAAACTCCTTTAGTTTTACGCACACCTCACTTTCACTTTCTGCCACAAATTCTACGATAAATAGGGCATCGATAGCCTCTTGAAGCCAATCGATTTTCCCTGCCATCGCAGGAGATGTTTTAGCAGCAGAGATGATTTTTCCATCGATCAGCTCAAGAGATGATGGCACAAATTTTAAAATGAAGGGGACAGCCTTAAAGCCATCTGAGAGATGAGAAAAGGAGATGACGGCGATGCCAAAATATTTTGGGCGCTTGACTATCCTTAATTTAAGCTCTGCAATTAGTCCTAAGGTTCCTTCAGATCCGACGATGAGTTTACTTAAATTAAGTGGGAAAGGGGAAATAAAACTATCTAAATTATAACCCGACACATGCCTTGGTATTTTAGGAAAACTTGTCTCAATCTGCTCATTTAAACTGGTTCGTATCGCATCGATTTCGCGATAGATTACCCCTTCTTGATCTTGTTGTAAAAGCTTATTTGTCCACTCAACTTCTCTTAAGGGCTTTGTTTCGATTATCGATCCATCGGATAAAATGAGTTTTATCGATTCAACATGATCGATCATGGCTCCATAAAGAAGGGATCTGGAGCCGGCTGCATTGTTTGCCGCCATTCCACCGACCGTCGCTCGATTGCCGGTGGAAGTGTTTGGGCCAAGGCAAAAGTCATGTTTAGCAAGAGCTTCATTTAAAACATCTTGGACAACTCCCGGTTGGCAAATGACAAATTCCTCCTCAAAGTTAATATCGATGATATGGTTAAAGTGAGTAGAGAAATCGATGACGATCCCATCGCCTAAACAGCCCCCAGTAATTCCCGTAGCAGCGCCCCGCGCGATGATGGGAATCTGATATTTTTTTGCAATTTTAACAGTGTTGATGAGATCGTCAAGATCGATGGGAATCACAACGCAAAGCGGCTTTATTTCGTAAATGGAGGCATCAACGCTATAGATATGGCATGTGAGGGGGTCAGTGGATACATCTCCTTTGATCGCCTTTTTTAAATCTTCAAACAATGTGAATGTCATTTGCGATTTAATGCGATTAAAGAGTTATTTTGGATCTCTTCGTAGAGATCGTTAGAGTCGTAAATTTTTGCATCAAGTGCGCTTTCAAGGATTTCTTTTGAGTAAACCCTTTTTTTAGAGGCTGTCTGAGCTGTCCCATATTGCTTTAAATTGGCTGCAAATATACCGGCAGCGCTTACAGGAAGAAAGTCTTCGTATCGAATGGGTGTATAGGATATAAGCCCTTTTTCCACAAGTGTATAAACATTAGACCGATTGATGCCATCCTGAATATCGCTAATTTTTCCCGCCCCGGTAAAATGAAAAGTGTAGTAGCCAAGTTCGAATTTACAGAGTTCATCATGCGTTTTGGGGAGATCTTTAAAGCAGGCTCTATATTGCCTAACATACTCCTCATAGTCAGTTAAGGCAAGCTGTGGATTTATTTTGTCTGTCTTTTGAATGGCAGCATCGTAAATCGTTCTTCCCTTAGGAGTTAGTGCGACCCCTCTTTGTTCAACTTCTCCAAATCTTGCCGTATGCATCACATCGCACTGATGGGTTCCATCGGCAGAAAAAAATTCCACAGGTTCTGCTAGCGCCTTATACGCAGTTTGCCTTAAGAAACAAAGTGCATCATCCGGATTTTCTGGGGGGGGAGGCCCTTCAATTGTATCTTTCATCTCAAAATCCGATTGTTGCAAAACGTGCTTCATCGTGTCAAAGAGGCGATCGATATCTAAAGAATTTGGGGTGAGATGGTTTAAATGGGGATTGGGAAAGCAGGCAATGTCTGCCGCTATATTTACTCCTTGCCGGTAGAGGTCTTGATAAAGTGGATAATCAGTTGCAAGGTTGCGAAAGTAAAAAAGCTCTTTAGCTTCATTTCGGAAAATCAAGGACTGCTCTATCGTTAGCCCTTTTTGTCTTTCATAAATTTCAATCATTTCTTTAAGAGCTAAGGTAAATATTTCCCGAGATTCAAGCGCTTTTTCGATACGCACTTTCGTTGCTTTGTCAAAGAAGTCTGTCACTAAAAGGGAGCAAAACATCCTCTGATCGGGATCGTGAAGAGGCCTAAAAGCGGTTCCTAAGACTGGTTGGCTCTTTTGTCCTGCATCTGCTAAATTATAAAAATTTACGGCAAACATATCTAAGACGGCAAAAAAACGCCCCATCCACTTCAGCTCTTCCCTTTTACCAAGTCTTATGGCGCCGTGGCGCTCCGCGCTAATTTGTCTAAGTTGCTCTTCTTTAAGATGTAGCTCTGGATGTTCCTTGGCAACTTGCGCGTTAACATCGCAATTGATTTTTAAAAGTGTGCCATAGAGGGGGACCTCTGCTGCATAAAGGGAGGAAAGGTCGGCAAAGACTTGGCTTCTAAGAAGCGCTTGCGATATAAAATGTTGAGGGCGATCCATCATATACATGAAACTACTTCAAAATTTGCTTTTTTAGCAAAGAGAAAACAATGGGCATAAAAGTGATGTGGTGTCAGTGGCTCTTGACCCCTTTTTGTTTGAAAATAATTTTGGAATATGTCAAAATGCAATCTCCTTTTGGAGTAGAAGATCATGCCATTTAGTAAATTTCTAGACCCTAAAAACGATGTTGCCTTTAAGAAAATTTTTGGCACTGAGAAGAATAAAGAAATCCTGATCCATTTTCTCAATGATTTGATCACTTTTAAAAGCAACCGACCCATTCTCTCTGTGTCTTTCTTAAAAACTGTGCAAGACCCTGAGACAGCAGCAAAAAAGACTAGTATTGTCGACATCTTATGCAAAGACGAAAAGGACAATCACTATATTGTGGAAATGCAGGTTGCTAAAGAAAAAGGGTTTGAAAAAAGAGCACAGTATTATGCCTCCAAGGCTTATATTTCTCAGGCCAATAGTGGCGGGGCATACCATGATCTTAAAGAAGTGATATTTTTAGCAATCGCCGATTTTGTGATGTTTCCTAAAAAAACTACCTATAAGTCCGATCATGTGATATTAGATAAAGACAGCCACGAAAATGATTTGAAAGATTTCTCGTTCACATTTCTAGAACTTCCTAAATTCAATAAAGACATCGACCACCTGACTAATATGACAGAGAAATGGACCTATTTTTTCAAACATGCCGAACAAACTTCCATTGAAGATATGCAGAAATTGGTGGGTAATGATGAAATTATGGAGAAGGCATATAATCAGTTGAATGCAATATCATGGAGTGACGAAGAGCTTTTGACATACGACCAAGCCGAAAAATATGAAGGTGCTTATCAAGCTTCCATGGCGCAAAAATTTGACGAAGGCAAACTAGAAGGTAAACTAGAAGAAAAATTAAAGACAGCCCGAAATATGATCAAGAAAAAATATGATGTATCTATCATTGCAGACATCACAGGTCTAAGCCACGGTCAGATAGAGAACCTTATCACTGAAATAAGCCAAAAGGGACCCTAAAAGAATAGCTTTTATGTTTCTAACTACTTTTTCCTAAATCACCAACATTCTTCACGCAGAAGAGGGAGTGAGCGGCACATATGGAGCAGTTGTTGCAAGTTTTCCTCTTCTTTTCTCCCTTGTTTGAACATGTACAAAAAAACTTGCACCATTTTTGAAAATGCATTAAGGTGCTAAGCATTTACACCGAAAGTGTTTCAAAATTTGGTTTTTGGCAAAGAGAAAATCCAAATTTTGAAACACTTTCGGTATAAAAGATCGACTGCAAAATTTAAGCTTTAAGTACTAAAGGAGAAGTTGTGGATATATTATCAAAGTTAAACAATAATTATCAATACTCTAAAAACCAGTTACAATGGATTGTTTGTGCCTGGGTATTAGGCAGTGTTTGTGAGAAAAAATCTACGATATCCATTTCCGATGGAGATGTACCCGAGGATGATTATGACAAGAAGTCCATATATTCTCTTCTTTATTCACTTTATAGCTCTATGGGGGAAGTCGAAAACGAATTAGGTAGAAAATACGAGTTTACTTTCAATACTTGGGGATATGCCTGACCAAAAGCGTGGACCCCTTCCAATATCTCTGAGACAGATCCTCAAAGATTTGGTAAAAATGCCTATACCGGTCTATTTGAGTTTAAAGAAGTCAAAGAGTACCTAAAAAGAATGGATGGAAGGGTACATATAGTAGAAATGGGATGTGGCACGGGCGCAGGAGCGCACCATATTTGTAAATCTGTTATTCCTCAATGCTCTTACGAAGCAGTAGATATGCAGAAAAGCGCAATTCAAACATGTCTTCGAAAGTTCGTTCCTGAATTATCGGGAAGACTCACTGCGACTTGTGGGAATGCCACTGATTTAAAAATAAAAAATGAAACTGCAGACTTCGTAGTCGTCTGTGAAACTCATGTCACGGAGTTTCCAGGTGTGGTGACACCTGAGGACATGATTTTTTTTCAAACTGCCCAAAGAATTTTAAAACCGGGAGGGTTTTTAGTTTGGGGAAATGCGATTCCAGCTACAACGTGGAAGGCTTCGTTCGATTATCTAAAATCGATTGGAATGAACGTGATTGAAGTGCGTGATGTAACTGAAGAAGCAATACAAGCAAGAAATGAAGATGAACTTCGCGCTAATAAATATGTGACACTTTGTTTGCAAAAATTGTGGGCCTTTAAGATCCCACTTTTAGGTGCAAAAAAAAGAAAAGAAGCTGAAATGGCACTTAAAAACTTCTATCGGAATCCAGGCACTCGTTTGTACGAAAATATGAAAAATCGTACAGATACTTATCAGGTAGCACTCATTCAGAAAATAAGTTAACATCCATACAGTCGGTATTAGGGATCGTTAAGAAATAAAGTACCCACCTAAAGGTCGACCGTGAAATTAAAAGCCAAACAATTTTTTAGATATAAAGAAGATCGACGAAGTGTTGTATTTATAGCCATTTATTTTGTAGTTGCTACCATTACTTGGCTTGCACTCCCCCTAAAATGGTACTTAACGATCCCACTTGTTTTTATTAACTGCTTATTATCATTTATTTGTGCAACGGTCGTGCATAATACAATTCATTATCCTATATTTAAAGTCCCATTTTATAATCGCATTTTTCAAGTCATTCTCTCTTTTACCTATGGACATCCTGTAAGTGCTTATGTACCTGGCCATAATTTCAGCCATCATAAGTATACTCAGACTGATAAGGACAATATCCGCACTTCCAAGGCCAGATTTAAATGGAATTTTTTAAATCAGTTATTTTTTTTCTATATTATGAGCATCGATATTATAAAGGCAGAAAGACGGTTCGTCAAAAAAATGAAAAAGGAAAAGCCAAGATGGTATAAGCAATACATAATGGAAAAATATTTTCTCATTGCTGCAAAAGTTGTATTGCTGTTCATTGATTGGCAAAAATTTTTGCTGGTCATCATCATTCCACATCAATATGCCGCATGGGGCATTGTAGGAACTAATTTATTTCAACATGACGGCTGTGACGAAGAGCATCCTTACAATCATAGTAGAAGTTTTACAGGTAAATTATTAAACTGGTTTACCTTTAACAATGGTTATCACACCATGCATCATTTACGGCCAGGTCTTCACTGGAGCCTGTTGCCACAACATCATGAAAAACACATACAGCCACATATTCATCCCAATCTCAATCAAAAAAATTTTCTGGCTTACTGCTGGAAAACTTATATATGGCCTGGAAAAAGAGTAGATTACCTTGGTAATCCGTTTGTTTTATCACCTAAACAAAAAGATCAAGACTGGGTAGCTGATGTGCCCATTAAAGAACATATTACCTCACTTGGAGCCATTCAAAAATAATTCAAACCTTTACAACGCGAGTTCCTAAGATCAGATGATCGGAAGCTTTTGATTTACAACGCGTTGAAAAAATTGACTTCTTTCGAAACTAAACTCCGGTTAGAGCAAAGCTGCAATAGCATGATGCCCTTGATGAATAGCTATAAAACGCGGCAGAATTCCGTTACCATTTTTGATGTTCTTATTTGCACGGTGTTTTAAAAGCAATTTTACAGTGTCGATATGGCCGTTTTGCGCAGCCAAGAATAATGGCGTGTGTGAGCGCCCATCTTTTAAATTGACATCAGCACCTAGCATTAAAAGCAATTTAACAGTTTCATTCCTTCCATTTTGACAAGCAATCACAAGCGCCGTTGCGCCGCAACCATGTATTCGGTTGATCTTTGCGCCTTTTTCTTTGAGCATTTTAACAACTTTAGTATGCCCATTTTGAGCAGCAGCTAGAAGTGCTGAAAAACCCGTTGACGATTCTTGATCTACATTTTTTACATATTCTAAAAGAACTTCCACAACTTTTGAATGACCATTTTGAGAAGCAAGAATAAGGGGAGTGTAACCTTGTTGATTTGTAATTTCGTTTCTAGCTCCATGTTGAAGGAGCATGGCTACAACTTCTTTATGCCCATTTTGAGCTGCCAGAGCAAGAGGAGTGGCTCGATTTGGAGTTTGTGGATCGATTTTTGCTTGATAAGCTAAGAGAACTTGAACAACTGCAGCATGGCCACTTTGAGCTGCAAATAGCAGCGGTGTTTCCCCATTTTTTGATGGGCCGTCGATTTTAGCGCCATTTTGTACGAGCAGTTCCACAATTTCATGATGGCCATAATGAGCGGCAAATATAATAGGTGTCCACCCTTTTGAACCGTGTTGATTAACGTCTGCTCCATGTTGTAGAAGTACTTTGACAACAGCGGTATGGCCATTGTTAGAAGCGACTATAAGCAGTGTCAAACCATCTTCGGTTATGATATCTATCTTTGCGCGTTTGTCTAAAAGCCTTCCTACAATTGCATCATGGCCGTTTTCAACTGCTAATAAAAGAGCTGTAATACCTTCTGAATTTGCCCAATTGACCTTTACTTTATGCTGGAGAAAAATGTCTACTATCTTAAGATAGCCGAATTGAGCCGCTATTAAAAAGGGCGTCATTCCATTAGGAGCGATTACATCGATCTTAGCGCCCTTTTGCAGCAAAAGTTGAACAATCTCAAAATAGCCTAGTTGAGCTGCATAGTAAAGCGCTGTAATACCATCTTTAGTTGGCTTATTGACATCTGCCTTGTATTTTATAAGCATTTCTACAATTGGGAGATGCCCTTTGGATGTTGCAGCTATCAAGGGAGTGATACCTTCGACATCTGCTTCATTGCTATCCTTGCCCATCTCAATTAAAAGCTCTTTTACTTTGTGAACATTGCCTTTTTGACATGCGACAACAAGGAAATAGCGTTTTTCACGCTTTATCATCTCTTTAAGGGAAAAACTGGGAGGATTTGTTGCCTCATTAATTTGAGGAGCACTTGATTTGTTCTCGCGCTCTGCAACGCCTTGTTTAACCCTCTTTTTTTTCTTCTTTGCTGGGATTTTCTGTGAGTGGCCAGCTCCTTTAGAAGAGCGATATGTATTTTGCAAAAGCTCGCTATGGAGATCTGTAGGTCGAAGAACAACTTTTTTAAGTTTATCAAATTGTTGCTTTTCAAAGTGAAAGCTTAAACAAAAGTGTTTGATGAAGAAATCTTGCTGCTCTGCACTTAAAGTGTCCCATTGCAAGAGTGGATCTTCTGTTTCTATTCTATAACAGCCGTATAAGAGCTGATCTTTACTCAATAGTGCATATTGATCATAAGAGCGATAGGTAGTAGAAAAAAATAAAGCTCTAAGCGCTACCTTAAGGGTGTTTACGGTAATATTTTCAGCGGGTATTTCTTCTTGTGCATTCAAAAATAAATATTTTTTTATCCATTGCAAAGCAAGAGCTTGCGCCTCAGCCTCTTCATTAAGTATTAAACAGTTCCAAGAAAATACAAGGGCTAAAAATGGGTCATGAGCACTTTTTTGCATGTAGTTTTCTAAATAATCAAAGCACCTTTTGGCAAGGCTTTTGGGTTTAGGGTAAAGCACTTCATGATAAATCTCTTCTTTGTCAGGCTCTTCTTTGTCAGGCTCCTTTTTGTCAGGCTCCTCTTTGTCAGGCTCTTCTAGGTAAAGCACTTCGTCGTAAAGCTTTTCTTTTGGCAAATTGAGCTCTTTAACAGAATAGGCGCAAGTCGCTTGCAAAAGAGATTTTGCAGAGGTGGTATGCATGGTCGATGGGCAATATGGGAAGGCCATCTTAAGTAACACATCATTTTGCTCGTGTAGTTCTTGATGGAACTCGTTAAAGATCAGCGGGAGTACACACGTGCGCTCATTAACCCCGTCTAAAAAAGGGATTTGAATGACTGCATTTTCCGTTTTCAATTGGTTGATGTGACTTTCTGTAAATATTTCGAGTTGCAGGCCCTCTTTAGATAAAGGTCCAAAGTCACATAAATACCTTGTACACACACCAGTTCCACCAATATCTCCTTGAGGATCTAAAAATTTAACCGTTGAATTTGCGCATGAGTTGTCTTTTAAAAAAAGGCTAAATAGATCTGTATATTTGCTCTTTTCTTTCATTTCATTTTCTACATAAGTCAGAGCGGAATCTACGTCGGCTTCAGGGAGTAGAATTTGTTGAATAAACTTTTGCAGCGATTCAGCAATTTGGTTTTTACAAAATTGCCAGAGGGAGTTTTTAAATTTTTTAAAAAGCGCATCTATTGCTGCTTCGTTATCAATTCCTTCTTTAGGGACAATGTAAACTTTTATCCCTGCATGGCTTTTGTTGTGATCATGAAAGCAAGAAAAGAGTAAATCTGCAGAGACATAAATCTCCACCTGAGTGGGACCTAAATCATTTTGACATTGCTTAAGAAGATTTATTCGTGAGAAAGAAATGGGAGCAAAATTGGCTTTTTCTAACTTCTCCTGATCGAGCTCAGCTTTTATTGACTCCAATGAGGCGATCCATTTTTTCAATTGGATCGATGGGTCTAAAAATGGGGTAATTATCGCCAGTCTATTGAAAACGTCAAAAAACGGGATTAGCAGCTTATTTTTAAGTTCTTTGTTTTGCGATCTTAAAAGATGGCGCAATTCTTCAGAATTCTGAACCTTTTCTTGTAATTCAGAGGATAGATAAGAAAATACGTCTGCATCGTCTTCAAGTGCAAGCCTTGAAAAACGGTTTTCTACAAAGACAGGTGGGCCTGCAGTGCAAGGAACAAACATGAGGGCTTAGCCTTGACCGTTTTGTGCATTATGATCGTTTTGCCTATAATACCCCATGTACATTGGCATTGGTGGCTGGTAGTAGAGAGTGCCTGGCATCATGGGCCCATTTTCTGCGTAGAAGTGGGGAACTTGTGGCATTGGCATATTAGCTGAATCGAGCTGTTGATGTTGTTGAAGAAGTTGTTGATGCTGCCACTGAAGGTGTGCATATTTCTCTTGTTTCTTTGTTAGATTATTTTGTAGCTCCTCTATCCAAGAAGATAGTTGCGCAGTTTCCTGCTCACTGGTTTTTTTACTTTGTAATAACTTATCGATTTGATGAAATTGTTCCAGTCGTGTTTTGGCGTTAGCAAGTTCAGTCTGCAATTTTGTAATTTCATTGTTAGCGGCTTGCAATTGATTATTAAGTAGTGTTTTTACTTCTTCTAAAAGAGAGCTCGCTTGGGGGGAGGAGCCAGCAGCATGTTGCAATTGATTTTGCAAGTCTTTAAGCTGTGTGTCGGCTGTCTGTTTTAAAGAGGTGATTTCGGTCGTTTTTGCCAGTAGTTGCTGTTTTAATCCTTCGTTTTCATCAGTTTTCTCCCTTAACTGAGTGTGCAATTTACTGATCTCATCTTGTAAATCCTCAAACTTTTTTTGAGACTTTGCTCTTCTTGCGCTGAACGATCTACGACTGTTTTTTTTGGAACCGTTTTTCCGCATGGATTGGTGACTGCTTGCTTCTTTTTGTTTTGGTATCGAGATTTCGACGTTTCCATCGAGGTGGATGGTTTTTCCACCATTTGTATTTGTTAAAGAGGGTTCCCCTTTTTCTTTTGCAGCTTGTAACGTCTGCAAAGCTTTTTGAACAGATGCTTTTGCAAATGTTTGAAAGTCTTGCGATTTCACAGCCCTTTCAAGAAATCTTACCGCTGGAATGATTTTTCCAAACTCTTTATCGATGAAATTACGTTGTTCCAAGGCATTTAGAGCTTGGATAGTCACATCGCGATGTCTCGTGCAAGCACTAAATTTTAGTAATATTTGTATATTTTTTTCTATATTTGGCTCAGTAACGGGCCAATGGCCTTGCCGGGAATTAGCAGTTGCTGCTGTAGCGCTCATTTTTTTACCTCAATATTATTGATATAGCGTAGAAAATTTACTTTCTTTCGATTTTGTTGTCAACACAACAAAATAGATGAGTGATTGTAAACTCAGCATCATGTTTATCTTCTTTCAACGATGTACGTTATTTTCTTACCGTGTTCATCATGCATCTCGCACACTTCATGAAAGTTACAAAAATGATCGCCCATTAACGCCACGATATTGGCATTGTCAAGATCCGTATCCAAAAGCAATAAATTTAGTATCTTGTTTTCTAATATTTGTTTTGGGTGTTTAGGAGGTGGATTTTTTAGCATGGAGCTAAGAAGTGTACGGATCCATAGCTCAAGTGCTGATTCTTTTAAACCCTTTGCATTATCAAACAACTTATCTTTTTCTACTTTTTCAATTAGCTCAGCAAGATGTAGATATACAGCAAGTTTTATATTATCGAGAACCGAAAGTTTTTTTTCAAATGTTTGATGGCAAATCTCAAAGAGTCTAAAAGTGGCGAGCAAAGATTTAAGGGTAAATTGGTGAGGCGAAAAATTTTCTCTCATTCCAAGAATATAGGCATCTAACAAAAATTTAAGGCGTTGAATGACTATAGCTTCCTCAGATCCCAGAAATCTGGAAAAAAATTGCAAATTCGTAAATTCAAATTCTTTGTTATATCCTTTAAAAAAAGCAGACACTTCAAAAAAGTCGGTTCTATGCGCTTCAATAAATTTTGGATCTTTGTATTTAAGCCAATTTTTGTATATCGAAGAAAACATCAGCTTGCCAATTTCTTTTTTTAATTTTATATCTTTTGAATATTTCGCTTGATAAATCTCGGCAAGCTCAAAGTGAAAGAGAATCCATTTTACATTCAACCCGCAAGATTGCTTCTCCATTTGGGAGCAATAACCTTGGCTCATAACAACAAGGCCTTCCTTCACTAATTCAGGGTCGCTAGAGTCCAAAAGACTTGTAATAAAACCTGATAAACCTAAATCCTCTTGGGTTTTGGCCTTTAACGCGCCAAAGATAGCTAAAACTTGCGCGCGTGAGCTAAGTATTTTTTTCAAGGTAGCCTCTGGTAGGCTTTGCAAGTGATGCTGATATTTAGCCCACTGTAGGTTCAATAATGGCCAAATTTTATGAAAGATTTTGATGAATTGATCATACTCCTTGCAGAAGGTAATTCTGCATCTGATAATAAGCTGAGAATAGGCAATAAGCTCATTTTCGTTATAAAGGTCAGAAAGTTCTTGCCTGAATCCCTTTTCATAGCCCGCGGTTAAATCTCTTAGACGTTCTATAAAGGATCGCGCGTTACTCCCCATTAAAACCTCATAAAACCAAGCTGATCGTATGTCAAGGGGTAAATGATTTACCCCTTTTATGAACCCAAAGGTATGTAAAAAAAGTCCTAGACTATCTAATGCTTTTGTACTTTCTTTTTTGCATAGGAGTGCGAAACTATCTTTTAAATAATCAAACAGCTCAAAAGAAATTTCTTTTAAACGAGGTGATGTTAATGATTTATTTATACAAATATTAACTAAACTTAAATTGGTTTTAAGGGTGTCTTGATGCTCAAGCTTCTTTCCATTCCAGCGAGCGCACAAATCATAACCTTTTACATAATTGCTTATCCAGCTGCTTAGGTGAAGGTATAATCTTAATTGACTTGATTTTTCTTCAATAAAGCTTGCAAAGAAGGGCAACTCTTGTATGGAAGAGAGGGGCTCTTGTCGATAGCCCCTTAAATGGGCAATCATATCTAAAGCATTTTCCTGCAAGTGCAATAAGTAATCATGGGTTTCTTGAGTAATAGGCATATCCTTTGCAGATGAAGCCGCATGCCCATGAGAATTTAACATGGGACATAATATATCAAAAAAATCGCCTAATTTTTCATAAAAGATCTTTTCTTTGCCAATCGTTTTAAACTTTTTATAACAAACTTCCATCATTTCAAGGATGAAAATAAGCGATCGGAATGAAAAAAGATTGTTGTCAAGAGATGGGGCCATCTCTTTACTACGATAATGCGCTTTTATTAAAATCCAAAAGTCTTGTAGACAATCCTCAACTTCTGCTTGATTCCAACTCATTAGAAAAGGAGCGCCTTCAATACATTTTAACGTTTTTTGATCGCGCCCCTTTAATAAGCCAAAGAGATCTAGAAAAGAATTGCGAAAGTGACAAGTAAGCGCATTTTTTTGTAAAATTAGCGCAGCATGTTTAGACCATAGCGCGTGTAGAATTGTCCAAACTTGATCTGGGATCTCTTTATTTTCTTTCCAGAATGGATCGCATACAAAGTGAAGCAAATAGGTAAGAAAATCTTCTTGCTTTTTAGCATTAGAATATATTTCTAAAAAGAGTGTGTTATCGTTAATTGCTTCAGGGTGATTTTGAAGAGCACTTATTACACACGCTTCGTATGTAATCTGTAACTTCATTTGCAGATGTTGCATCTGGAAAAGGGGCGCATATACGTCATAACACGGGCATTTTGCAGGCCTTTGCATCTCATTAAGCAATAGTAAATCGATTGGATTAGCCCTTGGATCGCTCAAAATTATCGCCATCTCATTGAGGGCCTCGTTGAGATTAGCAGATTTAAGTTCTGCAATGACTTTGGAAAAAATTGTATCTTTATAAGCTTTTATTGCATCTTCACTAAAGAGCGCTCTATCATTTAATAATACAAGCAGCTTTTTAGCGTGTTTATCGGAAGATGCTTCTAAGCTTTTGATAAGACTTCCTAACTCTTGACCCAATGCAAGATAAAATAGACCGACTTGTATAAGTTCGTTTTGTTTAGAGTTTTTCAGCGTTTCTAAACGTTTTTCCACAAGTTTTTGACGTTTATTTGTTGCTACTTTAAGTGTTGGTAAAAAATAGTGCTGTTGAAGGGCTAAAAAGTGATCTTTTAAAAGTTGTGATTGGCTTATGCAATAGACGATGAGCTCTGGTTTTTCATATTTTAATATGTGTTTAAATTGAGAGTCTTTTTCCCAAATCAAGTTGATGAGTGCATTGATGATTTCATGATCAAGGGGAAGATTTTTGACTAAAGATCGACATAAAGAGGTGATGAGTGACCTAGATTCATCTATTGGAATATGAGCGATGCATTTCAATACCAGGCGATTTTCGTTGAACCTAGAAACGGCAGTTCGAGATGCTAAATTGGCGCAAGATCTTGAATTAGAATCACTTTGCAGTGGGGCGGGACATTCCCAAAGGGTGTTGGACCGCCCCACTGCAAATGATTCTGGTTCAAGAGATTGTGTCAAGTTAGCGTCTCCAACTGCCGTTTTTAGGTTGAATCCTAAAGAGATTTGGCAAAATCGATTGAGTGCGTGGTAGTAGCGAATCTTTTGATTTTTCTTTAGAGCAGAAGGGGATAAGGACATTAAAAATCTTTCAACAAATGAAAAGAAAACGGGACCAAAGTCTTTGTTGTCAAGAAAAGCTTGGATAAATGTGATTTTATCTTCTAGATTTTCTCCCAAGGATTCAAAGCAAAAGGTTAGCTGAGCCGCGTAATCTGCAAGAGTGTCACATTCTCTTAAGAATTTAGAAAGGCTTTTTGTATCAAGAGTTTGCAAGTAGCATAACCGCTCTTGTGGGGTCTTAAGATATTTAGTTACTGGTTGAAGGGGTTTTAGATGCTTTTCTTGAAGATTAAAAGCTAAAGAAAATCTAGTAAGTAGATAATCTCGCTCTTTCTTGTCTAAGCTAAACCAGTCTTCACGTGGATCTCTTTTTTCATCAAAGTGCAATTCGTAAAACCCATACCATCGATTGTGAAGGTTTAAGAAGGTGTAGCCAGTGGAAGGGATATTATAAAGAGTGAAAATTAAGGCTCTTACCCCCTTAATTAAGACAGCATTTAAGAGATGACTTGCTTCACCAACCTGTACATTTAAGATTTTTTTTATCTCTTCACATAGAGCACTTTTTTGAGGAGCACTTTTTTGAGCACTTTCCTCAACTTCTTCGATAAGCGCGTAGCAATTCCAAGCGAATACAAGACATAAAAAAGGATCGTAACACCCCGACTCCATGTAGCTATTTAAGTAATTCAAACAATGCCGATGCTCTTTTTTTGCCATAGCCTCTAAGGTATTTCTTGGTAAAAAGTGTGCCTCAGTTGCTTTAAGAAGAGCTTCTTCAAAGGAAGTTTTTTTTTGAATGATAAAGTGGCGTGTTGCAATCGCAAGTAGTGCCATATCTTGATTTTCTTTTGAATCGCAGCGATAGCTAAAAACAAGAGGGTGTGGGATAGTGGGTTGCAACTGCCAGGAAAGTTTGATCAACACATTTTCTGTAAATACGTTTTTAATATCGCCTATGAATACCGTAAATTGGGTATCATCTTGTGAGTGCGATCCGAGATGGAACAATAATCGCATGTCAGAACTTTCTTTTTCTTCAGAGAATTGAATGGGAGTATCAACGAGCTCACTTTCCTTTAAAAAAATGGAAAAGAATTTAAAGAGTGTGTACTTGTTGAGGATGTCATCAACGAGCTGATTACCAATCTCTACAGTGTAGCCATCTTTAAATAATATCTTGCAAAGATCTTCAATCTTTTGAGTCATCGTATCGCTTAAAAAATCGCAAAGAGATTGTCTAAATTGTGTTAAAAAGACCTCGGTTTCTTGTTGTGTAAGCCTTTTTTTAGGGTTTAAATAAATTTTTACCCCGTTATATTGATTGGATCGATTTTCATGAAGGCAAGTAAAGAGAAGATTGCCAGAGATGTAGATGTCAGTTTCTTGGGTAAATTGGTTTTGCAACTGTTTAAGAAATTCCATACGCGAAAAGGATAGGCAGTTAAAAGCAATCTCATTACATCTAGTTTCATCATATGGAAGGTTACACATTTTGTGATAATCAGTGAACCATTCCCATATCCATGTTTTAAAGTCCAAAAATTCATTATGACGACAGGCGACGATTGTCTCTTGGTTTAAAATGACATAAAGATGATTAAGAAGCTCATTCCTTACCATTTTTTCGTCGGCAGGGTTATGTAGAAGGGGAATAAACCTTGCCCTAAATTCGCTCGTGTCAACGAACTCTTGCAATTCTATAGGTAAATGGTGGCAAAAACTTCTCGCATCAGGAGCAAGAGCCCCTTTTGGCAACGCTTGTACGTTAGAAGCAAGGCTGCAGCCACTTTCCCTTACGATAGATGATAAAGCAGTCATCTTCGATATTGAGTTTCATCGTTATTCTGGGATGTACCTTGCATTTGAGGCGCCATGACAGGTATAAAAACTGGGGTTAGAGGTTGATGTAAATAAGGGTTAAATGATTGTCCTTGTGCTTGCCTAAATTGTTCTTGCAGCCATAAGTTATTGCTCATAAGAGCTTGATATTGGGAATAGAGGGCATCATAGTCATTTTTGAGTTGATTGTATGCATCTTCTAATGGCCGTAAAGTTGAAATGGTCTTTAATGCCTCTTGTAATTGTTGTTGCAAAGCTGTGACTTCTGTTACTTGATTTGACACAGCACTTTGTTGCGGTTGAAGAGGTGCTGCCAAGGTGGATTTTAGATGCTCTAATTGCAATTCATGAAATTTTTGCTGTAATTGGCGCAGCTCTTCTTCCTTTTGACGAAGGGCTCCTTCGCTTCGCAAAAGATGCCCTTGTCCTTGCATAATATGTCCTTGCAGAATGGCAATCTGTTGACTAAGTTCTTGATTTCTATCTTTTTCTTGTGTAAGACCTACTACTGCAGATCTTAGCTTTTCAGTTTTTTTGCTTCTTTTGCTCTTTTTACTGCCTGTGTGTCTTCGAGTCGAAGTGCTTGAAAGAGTCGAAGCTGTGTCAGTTTCACTTTGCAAAGAGGCTACACTTCCTTGCAATTTGCGAATATGCGATGGAGCTGATGTTGCTTTTGGTTCATTAGATGTTTGGTGTGGGTAGGGATTTAATTGAGATAAAGCATTTGTAACTTGATTAACAGCTTCGTCATAAAACTCACATTGTGGCTGCTGTCCTAAAACTGCATGAATATAGTCGATATTAGTAAGGATAGACTCTTTCCATCCCCAGCTCGCAATCTCCTTGCGACTTGTTTGCACCGCATTTGCGCTTACAGTTTGAATTTGCAACGATTTCGTGAGTACACTTCTAATCCTGCCCATTTGATTGCGGTTGTTTGATAGAGCAAATTGATAAAGAGAATGTAAATGCTGATTAAATTCCACGATATTGTAGTGACCCACTGAAGAACATGATGCGGCTGCGCTCATTTTTTTACCTTATGTTGAATTTTGTTTTATTAAAGTAT
>JABDAE010000054.1 GCA_013289325.1 Chlamydiota bacterium | reverse complement strand
TGAAATTAAATTAGAACTGGAAAGACGTGTAAGGCAAACCAAAGATTTGCATGAGCGAGTACGCCTTTGTGTAGTTTTGGCAAGAAGTGAAGGTATTTCGCCAGAATTAATCGCTCAGGTTCACCGCATAAGCGTGAGCAGTGTCTATCAGTATCTAGGTGACTATGAAAAGGAAAATAAAACACAGAATGAATTCAGAGGAGGAACAGAGAGTAAGCTGAATGCAGAACAAACAGAAGACTTACTGAAACATCTCCAAAAATTTACTTATCTGTACACAAAAGATGTCTGCAAATATGTGGAAAAGAAGTATGAGGTTGTCTACTCAAAATCAGGAATAACCAATTGGCTAAAAGAACACGGTTTTGAGTACAAAGAGCCAGTCAAAGTCCCAGGAAAACTAAATCCAGAAAAACAGAAAGCATTTGTTGAATACTACGAGAAGCTCAAGACAAACTTAACAAAGGAAGAAGAAATTTATTTTATGGATGCAGTACATCCAGAATTTCAATCTCAAGCAGTATGTGGATGGATTAAGAAAGGTGAAATCAAAACATTACCCACTACAAACAAACAATTTAGACTTCATTTCATAGGAGCTGTTGCTCTGTCTGACATGAAAATAGTTGCTCGAGAATATGATACAGTGGATGCAGAAAATATGGTTAAGTTTTTTAGAGATTTAGAATCAGTATCTGAAGCTACTAAAATCCACATTGTATGCGATAATGGCCGAGCGAACAAAAATAAACTGGTCGAAGAGTATCTGAAAACCTCTAAAATTGAAATTCACTATCTCC
Organism: Chlamydiota bacterium; assembly: GCA_013289325.1. Lineage (GTDB taxonomy): Bacteria > Chlamydiota > Chlamydiia > Chlamydiales > Parachlamydiaceae > JABDAE01. Next base: position 17,640 of record JABDAE010000054.1, on the reverse strand, counting down.
CAGCCTATTCTCCGAATTTGAATGCAATCGAAAGGCTTTGGAAGGTGATGCGAGAGAAGACAACCTATAACAAGTGTTATGAGAATTTTGCTGATTTTGGTAAAGCAATTCGGAAATTCTTTTTTGAGGACATTCCAAAAATGAAGGAAAAGCTCAGCAAACGAATTAACGATAATTTTCAAAAAATTGAATTAAATCCAATACTATTGGTAAACAATTAATTATTATTTTTCCAGCTTTCAGCTAATCTGAGTATATACTTCAAAAATTGGTTTTGGTAAAGGAAAATTTTTTGATACGCACTTACGAAGATGCTAATTATTATCTGTTGGTGCTTTTAGCCTTTTAAGAGCAAGGTCGTAAATTGTATCCAGTTTTTCTTTAGTTTCCTCAGTTATCCATGTAGCCAGAAGAGATCCTTCCCCATCGGGATGAGAGCGAAACTCCCTTTTGTCAATATGCGTGATGTCGCGTCTTTCCAGTTTTATAAGGTAGTCTTCACCCTCTACATATAATTTGCCGTAAATATGGTACCTATTGGTTAACTCATCGCGGTTACAATAGGCTTTTTTACCCAAATTACATACTAGAAAAGAGCCATTTTCCTCATCAAAGTAAAGCTCGATTGGCACAGCTTGCTTCTCTTCAGTGTCGACGCTATGCTTGAACCAACCTTTCATATCATCTGATATTTGATGATACTGTGTTAAGTCAGAAAACCCTAATGGATTCATATAACCCCCTGTTTTGTATTAATAGTAATATTAATTTAATTGTATAATTAATCGCATATTAAATTCATGTCTTTTTAGGTTGTTTCTGTAAAAACGGGAAGTTTTTTTACTTGATTGCATCGAAGATTTTCTGATAGGTTTTGGTGTATAGTCCTTCCATCTTTCAACTGGCGGCAGCATAAAAAAGGAGTTTAGAGTCAATGACGACTGTTATCTATAGCGCAGATTCGATTAATTCCACTATATATTATTCCACTCATCAAGTACCGAAGAACCGTCCCCATCTAAAAATTGTTTTAGATAAGACTCAAGGGGTTTCTGCTATTTTGACAAAAGGCTCTCAATCGTTTTTAATTGAAAAAGAATGGATTCACGGAGTACCTACATGGATGACATTAAAGAAGTCGCCCACGTTTTTTAAAAACACGTATGTAATGCTCTCTTGTTCAATTGAGGGAGGTTATATTGTCCGTATTCAACGAAAGGCTTTAGGTGGCGATTTCTATTCAGAAAAACGGCTGATGATAGAAGAACATTTGCGTTTAATTGTGAACCCTTACCTCCTGATGCGAATTAGAGCGATTTTAAGCAATTATATAGATGGGCTAAAAGGACTAGTCTTAGATGTGCCTCTTCCAGAAGATACAAGAGAGTGTCTTTCAGCTTTTAGCAAGGCCATTATAGAAAAATACAACAGTCAAGAGTGTAGCCTTGAGAGTTCTAAATCCATACAAAAAGATATTAACGAGTTGATTGCATCAATCCCTGAGCTCAAAGAACCATGGAAAGAGCTTAATTTTTTTTACAAACTTCCAACAGTCATCAAACTTCGAAATAACGATCAACAGAAGCTTTTGAAAATGATTGAACAAGATGGCGATATTTCTGAAATTGTTTTGGAAATGCTTTCATCACCTGGATCAGATTTTGATCGCGCAGTTTTCGATAAAGAAGTGATTGCGCATTGGAAAGAGGCTAACCCAGGATCCACTATCACATATAACTGGCGCACACTCGCCTCCCAGATTGTAGAGGAAAAACCACCCGCAGAGACTTTTAAGGATTTGATCCTTAAAGGCGCTTCCTATTTTATCAATAAACAAATCGCGATCCAAGACACTCAAATCATTCAAAGCAAGATTATAGAGGCATACTTTGTAGATGCAGAAGGGAAAAAAACCGAAAATCGGATCCCCTCCTTGCAACAAAGTTTAGTTTTAATCTTAGAATTACAATTAGCTGCTCGACCAGTCAAAGTTATTATTCATCCCAATTGGACTGTGCAAACGATTACCACAATAGCCAATTATGGCCTTTGGGAGGCAATTGAGGCTGATTTTGTCAAAGAATTTGAGCCTTGTGTCATTTACGATCAATCCCATAAATGGGATTTAAGCAACATTATAGCCATCAAAAAAATTTCAAAAGGTCATTTATCCATTGAAGTCACATTTTGCGACAAACAAGAAAATGAAACGCACATCATTAAGAAAACTGTTGGGTTGGGAATGCTGCAACAAGAAAAAGTGACATTTTCAGCCTTAGGCGTATCTATAAGCGGATCTATAATATGTGAAGAAAGCGATTGTCGCTCCTTTAATCAACGCTTTCGCTTGTTCAAAGAAAAAAAGGCAACCGCAAAAGAAATTGTTTCAGAAACAATCAATCAAAAGATCCAAGTGATTGTGCCACGCATAGATGCAAATCAAATCTATCGCGAGACATGCCTTGCAATCGAGTACCTCCTGAAAGAATTAAGAGAGTTAATTGGGGGTAATTTAGCGCTTTTGGCCACTTTAATAGATAGTTTTGTTCAATCAGGATTAAAGGCTATTGATATCCACTTAGTGAATGATGCGGTGATAATAGAAAAGCTGCGTAAAACTTCCGATCTTTTTACCTCCAAAATGAATAATCCTAAAACACAAGAAGACATTTTAACCCAGGTGGTTCAAGACGTGAACTATTTAAGGTTTGTCAAGACCAGCAATGGGATTTTTGTGGTTAAACTCATGGAGCTGTTGAAAGAAGCGGATGAGCGTTTAAAGACAGTAGAAAATAAAGATGGGGTATTATTTATCGGCAATACAGGTGCTGGCAAAAGCACATTAGTGTGTGATTTATTAGATTATGAACTCAAGAGCGATATCAATGCGATTGGAGAACATGTTTGGAAACTAGATCCAAAAAATGTCTCATTTACTACCCCACGTATCGGGCAATCTTTAGGAACATCTGAAACATTATATGCTCAAGGTTTCCCTGTGAGTGCAGAAGGGATACCTTCGATTAACATCGTAGATATGCCAGGTCTTCACGAGACGAGAGGATTGCAATATGAAGTGTGCTCTCATATTAGTGTCGATCAAACCATTGAGAGTATGAGGGAAATTAAAGGGATCGTCCTTGTAGCCACTTTGGCGACTTTACTAGACGATCGAGGCAATCACTTGATCAAACTGATCAAAGAAGTTAGCAGTATGTTTCCACAAATTTTTTTAAAAGATTCTGAAGCGAGAAAACGGATCCACATTGCTGTAACCAAAACAGGCAATCACAATCATCAAGTGATCGCTTCGTTAAAAAATGGCTTATACATTTCTGAGTTACTCTATGAAGTCAATCAAGAAATTGATAGGCAAAAAGCTGAGATTGGACCTGGCATAGAAACTGATGATTTGCTTAAAGGTTTGCAATTTCAAAAGCAGGTTTGGGAGCTTCTTGAAGAGATGAAAAGAGACAATCGCATTAGGGTCATCAAAGTTGGGGATAATATATTCAAGAATGACCTAAAAGCTTCCTATTATGGTCAAGAATTTGGATCTGTCGACAAAACCCAATATTGTCCGGCAATGGAAAATGAAGATCGACAGAGTGAAAAGCAACAAAGAGAGTTTGCAGATAACCTTACACGTTTTGCTGGAGCATGGCGCAAACAGATTTTAGAAAAATATCTCATTGATCTTCCATCAAATCTTAGAGAAGTTCAAAGTGAAAGGGCGGCAATCATTGCGAAAGTTAATGAAGAGCAAAGTGATAGGGAAAACACAAGAGCGACTCTAGAAGAAAAAAAAGAGAATCAACTTGCTTGGATAAAGAAATTGCAAGAGCCCAATGCCAAAAACCGCGATGACATTGCAATAGAAGCTGAAGTCGCGATGGAGCAATCTTTGAATATTCGTCACCGAGAACGCAGACTGTTAAAAAAAATTAAACATGATTGCCAAAGCCGTATTGTGAGTACAAAAGAAGCGATTTTAAAAAAGAAAGAATCGATTAAAATAGTTGAAGACGTCATAGGTAAATTACTTGCATCTATAGCTGAAAAATCGACAGGGTATTGCAATGTGGAATTAGCAAGCTACGATGGAGGAAAAGATGAAAAAGACATCAGTTTTTTCCTAACGACTCCCAAAACAACGGAAAAGACATTTCGCGAATTGAGAAGAACGAAATTAAGTGAACTCGGTGAAAAAAAAACCTACAACAAACATGAATTTAGAGGAAGCCTTTTGCATGAGGTATACATTGACAAAGAATTTCCCCTATTCAGCGAAAATGCTTCGGGAGAATATATTCCGGACCATGACGCAGCATCGGTTATGATTTCAGGTTATAACTCTACAGTGCAAAGATCCGTGAGAGGAGAAGAGGGGAAACGCATACTTTACCATATTGAAACTTTATGGGATGGAAGCACTTTGCCCTGGTATTCGTTGACCTGTCGTTTACAGAAGAAACTTTACCATCAAGCAGAACTAGACAATATGCAGGGTGACGTTGATGACTTTTTCAAAACGATGGCAAGCCATCAGAGACGCCTTGGTGAGCTAGAACTTGAATTGGAGACAGATGAAAACCACTTAAGAAAAGTTGAGAGCGATCTTTGTCAACACGAACAAGAAACAAAACTTCTCATCGCCAAACAAAAAGAGGTTGAACTCGAAAAAATGCTCGAAAGTGCTCGCGAAGAGTTACAAAAAATTGGGAAAGAACAAAAAGTCTGGGAGCTTGATTATAAAGCATGGGAGGCTAACAACAGAGAAAAAATTGCTCGATCTGAGGACAAGTGTAGAGAATGTAAGATGAAAAAACGCGATCTTGCCATTGTGATTAAAACTCGGATAAATACGGCAAGGCATTTCGTAAAGTTAGCTAGAAAAATTACCCGAAATAAAGAGATGTTAAGAGCTGGGGCTGGATTAGTATTAAACGCTAAAACTGTGAGTGATAATGTCTTTGAAGAATGCAGTAAGTTCTTAACATTTTGTTCTGAAGAGAGATTAGCTGAAGTATTACAAGAGTGTGATAAGGATTTGGCTTTATGTTGAAATTTTGAGGCGGGGTCATTTGATTTTCCACGTCCCTTTATACCGACAGTATTTCAAAATTTGATTTTTATTAAATCGTCACTGTGATATGCACACTCACATGGATATCAAGCAGCAACACATAGTCTTTTATGATGGAACGTGTGGAATGTGCCACTTTGTCGTACAGTTTCTTCTAAAACACGATACGCGCGGCTGTTTTGTTTTTGCCCCTCTACAGGGCATAACGGCTGCATCTGAGTTAAGTCATTGGAGAAATTCTTACCCTCTTGCAGATACCTTAGTCCTTATCGAAAACTACCAAGATCTTAAGCAAAGAAAAATCTTGGCATTTGGTAAAGGTGCTTTGCGCATTTGTTGGCTTTTGGGAGGTGCTTGGAAGATAATTGGGATCTTATCTTTTTTACCCTCTTGTCTTTATGACTGGGGTTATAGATGGGTGGCAAGTCATCGCTTTCAGTGGTTTGAAAGGCAAACTTGTCTTATCCCAAAATCACAAGATATTAAGAGGTTTTTGCCATAATCTTTTAAGACATAGCCCACTCCCTATCAACAAGGCTGTAGTGCCTGCTACTCTTTTTGTGATCGACATTAACCTAAAAGCTTTGTTGTTTTAGGCTTCTTTTCTTCTAAGCTGGCTTGTAATAAAGACATGATGTCGTGAACTTTAGGGGAGGGTTTCTCTTTAGTTTTTGGCTTGAGGGGCTTGCCCTTAGCTTTTTGTTTGATGAGCTTCTTGACATCTTGTGTATAGGTGTCTTTATATTTTTTAGGGTTAAAGGCGGCTGTTAATTGATCGATTAAGGCAATTGCCATATTCATCTCAGCAGCTGTTGTCTTTACAGCTGGAATTTTTAAATCTTTAGAAGTGATGAGCTCTTCCACATATCTGAGTTCATTTAAAATAATCATATCATCTTGAAACTTGATTACCGCCAAATGTTCATGATTTCTTAATACATACTTGGCAAGCCCCACCTTTTTAGATTTTTTAAGGGCGTCACGTAAAAGCGCGTATGCTTTTTCCCCTTGTTTGTCGGGCTCTAAAAAATAGGGTTTGACGTAGTAGACAGAATCGATTTCGTCTTCATCGATGAAATTTAAAATTTCAATTGTTTTGGTTTTTTTTACACCGATTTTATCAAAGTCTTGATCTCGCAAAACAATATACCCGCCCTTTTCATACTCATACCCTTTGACAATGTCTTTCCATGGCACTTCCTTTTCTTCTGTTTTGCAAATTCTGGCATATCGAATTTCTGATAGATCATTTTTATGCAGTAGGACAAAGGAGATTTCTTTGGATTTAGTCGCCGTGTACATTTTTACAGGGATATTAACTAGTCCAAAGCTAATCGCCCCTTTCCAAATCGATCTCATATAATTCCTTTTAAATTAAATATAACATATAATAATAATTTAAGCAATTAGCGTAATAATTGGTTTTTTTAAATTTGGAAACGCTTTCGGTATAGCGGTAGATCGATCACAACGGGGCGTATTGCCTCATCCTATCCCTTTTGTGACCCTTGGAACTCTTTAAAGCTTTCTCTTTGCCAAAAACCAAATTTTGAAGTAATTTCGGTATAATTGAATAAAGAGAGAGTAGATGAACTTAAAAAAATATAAAGCAATGCGAAGATTAGGGGATTCTAAAGAGCCCGCTGAATCCACGAAAGAAGATTCTTCAGCTCTTCGCTTTTGCGTGCAGGAGCATCACGCCAGAAGCCATCATTACGATGTGCGCCTAGAATGTAGGGGAGTGCTTTTAAGTTGGGCAGTTCCCAAGGGGCCCTCTTTAAATCCCCAAGATAAACGCTTAGCCGTTCATGTGGAAGATCACCCTTTAGATTATCAGTACTTTGAAGGGATAATTCCCAAGGAAAACTATGGGGCTGGCACTGTCGCCATTTGGGACCATGGCTTTTTTACAACTCCGCATTCTACCGATAGAGAAGAAATAGAAAAGGCTCTTGTACAAGGCTTAAAAAATGGACACATCGTGGTGGTTTTGCACGGTGAAAAATTAAATGGAACATTCCTCTTTCAAAAATTAAAAAAAGAAAAGTCAGACAATTCGTGGCTCTTAATCAAACAAAAAGACCTACACGCTAAACCAGGAAAATCTTCTACAACGAAAGCTAAAGATAAGTTGCCAAAATCAATCCCCGTGATGCTCGCTACTTTAATCAAACAGCCGTTTGATAGTGACGAGTGGCTATTTGAAATCAAATGGGATGGGTTTCGCGCGATAAGCTTTATCGAAAGAGGTAAAGTTCAACTAAAATCGCGAAATGGTCTCCTTTTAAATCGCAAATTTCCATCACTTGTCAAAGAGCTTGAAGAGTATAGAGGAACTGCTATTTTAGATGGAGAGATCGTCTCTCTTGACTCTAAGGGCAAGTCCCATTTTCAATGGCTCCAAAATGACCAGGAAAAGGAAGGCTTTCTTTGTTACTATGTCTTTGATTTACTTTATCGAGAAGGACAAGATTTACGCCACCTTCCATTGGTCGAAAGAAAAACCCTTTTAAAAGCATATCTTCAGCAACTTAAGCTACCTTCGATTTTTTATAGCGATCATATTCTTAAAAAGGGAAAAGCATTTTTTAAAGAGGCGATGAAAGCAAATTTAGAGGGAATCATTGGAAAAAACATCCACAGTCAATATCAAGGAAAGCGTAGTCCGAACTGGGTAAAAATAAAAATACATTTTGAACAAGAAGTGATCATTTGCGGCTTTACCGAACCCAAGGGATCAAGAGCAAGATTTGGTGCCTTAATTGGAGGGGTTTATAATGAAAAAAATGAGCTTCTTTATGTAGGACATATAGGAGGCGGTTTTAGCCATGATCTTTTAGAAATGATTTATCAGCGTTTAAAACCACTGGTGATTAAAAAATGTCCATTTCAAATGGCGCCAAAGACAAATGCACAAGCGACGTGGGTAAAGCCAAAACTTGTCGCTCAAGTTTCTTTTACCGAATGGACGAAAGATAATCGCATACGCCATCCCATCTTCCTTGGTTTAAGAATAGATAAGGAAGCGCCATCAGTTAAGAAGGAAATTCCTAAAAAGGATTACCTCTCGCTCACCCATGTAGATAAAGTGTATTGGCCAAAAGAAAACTATACAAAAGGGGATCTTCTACACTACTACGAAACCATTGCTTCTTATATTTTGCCCCATCTTAAAAATAGGCCCATCGTCTTGCATCGCTTTCCAGATGGGATTGAGGGGGCAGATTTTTACCAAAAAGATCTCAATTTTTCTTTGCCGAAAGGAATTAAAACGGTCCCCATTCAACATAAGACAAAAATCGATCACTATTTGCTGATCCACAGTCTAAAATCCCTTTTATTTGCGATCAATTTAGGCAGCATCGACTTGCATCCTTTTCTCTCAAGACAAAATCAATTAGATCGCCCCGATTTTTGTGTCATCGATTTAGACCCCCATGGAGTGTCTTTTGATAAAGTGATCGAGGCAGCACTTGTCACGCACGAAATTTTAGAAGGGGCTGGCGTAAAACACTATTGTAAAACGTCAGGGGGAAATGGCTTACATATCGTCATCCCTTTTCATGCCAAATACACATTTGAACAATCGCGTCAATTTGCAGAGTTAATTTGTGCCATTGTCCACCAAAAGCTGCCCAAAACAACGTCGATGCTGAGAAGTTCCTTAAAAAGGCCTAAGAAAATCTATCTAGACTATCTTCAAAATCGGATTGCCCAATCCATTGTCGCCCCTTATGTGGTGCGTCCTAGGCCCAAAGCTTTAGTCTCGACCCCTTTACTTTGGGAAGAAGTCAATGAACACTTGGATGTTTCAAAATACACTATGGAGACAGTCATCTCTCGTTTAAAAAAAATGGGGGACATCTTTAAGCCAGTTCTTGGCGCTGGGATTGATCTTAAAAAAGCCCTTTCAAAAATTTAGTCATGCGCATTGCAGTTTCAAAAGAAGTATATACTCGTTCTAGTTGAAAGCTGGAAAATTTGACAAGGAGGCGGCGCAAGTTTTTTGTCTGGAGCGAGCGACCATTGCCGGACGGCAAGGCGCGAGCGAAGACCAAAAACTTGCAGCCAAGCCGACGCTGCCAAAATTCCAGATTTCAACTAGAACGAGTATATACTGGCGCAAAGATTTAAAATAAAATTTAAAATAATTATTTACAAACACTAAAAAATATGATCTAATAATAATTACACATGTGTTTAAATAAACACAAAGCTAACACATTGTATTTAAAACAAAAAAAAGAGGTGTCAAATGAACGTAATTAATAAATCTATTATCACTTTAAGCTTAGTCGCTGGACTTGCCGTTGCATCTTATGGGTTGAATGGTGCCGAAACCGATGTTAAAGTAACCTCGTCATCAATGCCAACTAAAGAAGTATTGAAAGGATATGCTGAAGAGATTACATCGGCCAAAAAGGATTTAAATGCATTTATGGAAAGCCAAGATGGCAAAGATGCAATGAAGGATGCGGATGTAAAAAATTTCTTAGTAGACACTCAAAATGATTTGAATGCTGCAGGAGTGTTGGTTGAAAAATTTCAGGCAGGTCAAGCAACTCAAGAGGATCTAGTAAAAAAAGATGCGTTGATACAAAAATTGGATGCGGCTCAAAAGATTTTTGAGCAGGCAGAGCAAGCAGGATCTAACACTCCTTCATCTTAAGCACTCCTGCATCTTAAGCACCTTCAATCTCTCCTAAGAGGTAGTTACCCGCGCGGTAACTACCTTATTCTTCTGCTTAAGAAGGTTTCCTAAGTAATTGGCAAATTTGGAGCGTGTTTCCATCACTATCGCAAAAGGTTTGCATTTTGACTTCACCCGGAACTTCCACAACTTCACCAATTAAGCAAGCGCCCTTTTTCTGCAGATCTTCCCTTGCAGATGCGATGTCATCAACCGTGACCGTCACAATAGCGTTAGCACCTGCTTTCATGCCCTTTTCTTGACAATGCTGCGCAATACCAAGACGCATGCCGTCTTCACCGCCAGCTGTAAGTTCTGCCCACCCGTACTGTTCATGATATTCTGCAAGCTCAAGACCTACAACTTCTTTATAAAATTTAATGGCAGCTTTTATGTCGGTCACAACAATCCATGAAAGGTGCATTCCACGTGGTTTCATAAAAAATCCTCCTGTTAAAAAAATTAAACAAATAATTTGAAAATAAATTCGAAAGCGTTATAATAAGAATATATAGATATTAGGTCAACAAAAACAGTTAAGTCAGTTTTTGACAACCTAAATTCGGCAGAATTTAGGATAACCCTAACCAGGAGGATATATGCCGAAAGGTACAGAAAAACGGGATCGTGATAGAAAACAACCAAAGCTTACGCTTATGGAAAAAAGACTAAGAAAAAGAGAAAAAAAATACCATAAAGAACATCCCGTAGTCGATGCGCGCGATGTTTTTGAAGGATAAACCTAGAAACGGCAGTTGGAGACGGCAACTTAACGCAATCTCTTGAACCAGAATCATTTGCAATGGGGTGGTCCTTCACCATTTGGGAATGTCCCACCCCATTGCAAAGTGATTCTAATTCAAGATCTTGCATTAATTTGCCATCTCGAACTGCCGTTTCTAGGATAAAATACACAACTTGAACTTACGATCCTAGTAATTGGGTCGTAAGTTCAAGTAATTTAACGTCCGAAAGCTCGCCTTTTGACAAATAGACATTAGCGCCGGCATCCATTGCTAGCTGCCTGATTTCTTTGTTCCCGTTATAGGAGACAACAATAATTGGAAGCAAGCGAAAAGTAGGATCCGCGCGAACAGCTTTAATAAGCTCTATCCCATCCATTACAGGCATATTGATATCCGTGACAATAAGATCAAATGGCAAACCCCTTAAAGCATCAAGGGCTTTTTGGCCATCTATAGCTTCTTCTACAAAATAACCTACAGATTTTAAAATATCGCATTCTAACTGCCGCACAGTAATAGAATCATCGACGACTAAAATACGTTTCTTTTGCACATCCATTGCGCTTTTACTCCCCTGCTGCCTTAAATCATGAGGCCTTAAATCATGAGGTCTTTGAGAATCATTTGCAATCAAATTGATCAGTTGTCTTGTATCTAAGATAAAAATGGGGGAACCATCTTCTATGATAGCGCTTGCACTAACCATTTGAAGCGATTGGAAGCGGTAGTCAAGCTTTTGGATTGACAAATCTTTTTCCTGGGCAAATGAATCGACAACAAGTCCATAATCTTGGTTGACAATAACGATCGATAAATATGAAGGTATTCTCCTAGCACTTTCTTCATGCCCATAAAGAACCTGATCAAGAAATTTAAGTCCGATATTTTTTCCTTCATAAGTGAAATAGAGATTTTTTTCTAACTCCTTGATTTCTTCTTTAGGAACCAGCAATGCATGCTCAATTGTAGCTAGGGGGAATGCATACAACTCATTTGCGATCTTGACAATCAATGCTTTGATAAGCGAAAGGGTTAAAGGCAAACGCAAAGTAAAACTACTCCCTTGACCTTTGATGTAGGCAATATCAATGTGACCTGAAACCTCTTCGACCATTTCTTTGACAACCTTTAATCCGACACCTCTACCTGAAATATCTGTCACTATCTCGCTTGTAGAAAATCCAGGTAAAAAAAGGCAATCGATGAGTCCACTTTCACTTAAGAGCGCTGCTTGATCGTCTCTTAAGAGTCCTTTACGCACAACTTGTTCTTTGATTTTAACAGTGTCAATGCCTTTCCCATCGTCTTGTAAAATAATCGAAAGCATTCCGTCTTTATGCTCTGCTTGTAAAATTATCTTTCCTTCCTTTGGTTTTCCAAGCTTTAGACGCTCCTCACTATTTTCAATCCCGTGGTCAATGGCATTGCGCAGCAAATGCCCAAGAGGGGCTTCAAGTTTTTCCAAAATATCGCGGTCGACTAAAGTGCTTTTTCCTTGAATATCAAAATTGATTTCCTTACTAAGCTCTCTTGCAACGTCTCGCACCATGCGGGGAAACTGCATCACCCCCTCTTCAAAGGGTTGCATTTTACTTTGCAATGCCTCTTGGTATAAGGAGTCGACTATAGTTGTATTGCGATAGATATGCTCTTCCAGATTATCTAAAACCTTATTAATCGCAGTATTGCACTCTTTCGACTGTCGATTGAGACCTTCCAATAAAGCATCATTTGCCCCTTCCCCTATTAAAGTCTTATCGATTAGGCTGGGCATTTCGCTAAGTTTTTCCTTCAACTGCTTTAAAGAGGCGTTAAAGGGCTCTTGCCATCTAGTCTCCACAACGGCATCACTTACAAGTCCCATCAACTTATCCAGATTTTTAGCTGTCATTCTAATGACAGCTTCATCCTCATTTCGCTTTGTTTCTTTCAATTTAGAAACGGCAAGGATAGTTTTTTCGTCTTCTTTAGGTAGGATTTCCTCAATTGTTCCGCTAAGAATTCCCTTTAACGCTTCTTTTTGCTGCTCAAGTAATTCTTTATTTTCCACCACCCACTTTGAAAGCTTATGAGAGTCTATGGAAAGTAGAGGCGTTAAAAAGTCTATTGCGCTTAAAAAAAGATCAATATGCTTAGAATTGAATGACAACGACTTTTTCTGATAAGCGGTGAAACAATCTTCAATCACGTGCGCAAGAGAGGATAAGTCCTGTAACCTAACAACTCTTGCAGCCCCCTTCAAAGAGTGAGCTGCGCGCATAAGCGTCATAAGAAGACCAGTATCGCCTTGCGCTTTTTCAAGCTGCAAAATTCCATCACTTAAAGCTTTAAGCTGATTTTCTAAGTCAATTTTAAATAGGTCGACCATGTGGACATCTAAAGCTGTCTGCTGAACATCTAGACTCTTTACTACAGGCACTTTAACAATTTCTTGTGGAAGTGGCGTTTCGCAAGGTGGCATTACAGATGAACCCGATTCTTCACCACTTAATGCTTTAATCAACCCGTTTAAGGCTTCATCGCCAACACTTGCCCTTTCGACAAGTTCTTTGGTATTTAATGCAAGGCAGCTTCTTATCCAGGCAATTGCGCTAAGGACAATCGAGAGATCTGATAGCGCCTCTCTTGGCAACTTTCTTGAAAAATAGGTTTTCAGGGATGTAAATAACGCGTAAAGCCTTGGCAACTGAAGCATCTGGGCAACACCTTGCATCCGATTAAGCGCCACATTAATCTCATTCACGCTCCATTCAAAAGGCTCTTTTGACTCTTGAATGTGCCTATCTATTAGCGCAAGATCTTTTAATGCATCGGCTTTAAATAATTCAACGACAGCAAGGCCGAATGGATAAGTCTCATTGGCCATAATTACCCAAAAGCTCTATGTAAATAATCAAATAAAAGTTTTAAATCAATTAAACCGACATCCTGCTGATTCCAGCGAAAAATAGCCGCTAGATAGCTTTGTTTGGCATGTACAAAACTTAGCGGCAGATTGCTAGGTGTAGTAGAAAAAAAGCGAAAAAAACCAAAGACTTCATCTGAGATAAATCCCCAAGGATCATCCCTTTCACCAACTCTTGTATCTTGGATCACTATCATCCTAGAAACGGCTGTCCTAGGCGACGACTGAAGAGAGTCTTTTGAACTAGAATTATTTACACCCAATATTTGGTGCATATCGATACAAGGAATTACTCTCCCTTGAAAATTCAAGGCAGCGCACACAAACATTTGATTTTGCATGCCACACTTTGGTACGCTATGCATCTGAGATTTTGGCAATACCTGGCTCACGGAGTCGACTTTAATTGCTAAAAGTTCATTGCCAAGGCGAAAGATGATAACAAGCTCCCCCTCATCTTCAAAAGAATCCGATGGAAAAGCCTGCATGAGGAAATCACTTAATATTATAGCTTTCAGAACAAGAAGAGAGCTCTATTTCATCGCTATTAAAGGTCTGCTCATCGATAAAATTTTGGGCTCCTTGAAGAAGATACGATGCTAAAGTGGCATCTCCCTCATACGACATCTTCACTTCCATTTGTCCATTAGAAGTCGGGGCATCGCACGTAATAAGCACATAGCATATATGCTTTTTCGCAAGAGAATCTTTAACTGGAAGTTCTTTACAACGCTTCATCAACACATTACCTTTGGAACCATTTCCATTGAAAATGCCACATTACTTTATATGCGATTTATTACCAAGCTATTTATTAAACTTCTTTCAAAACTTCATTTGGATGGTAAAGTTGCCATTTTTGGCATCTTTATCGACAAATGAAAGGAGTCTATTCACACTCAAAACGACACCCTTCATTTAACAATCCATCGATATAGGTCAAATCGTATTTAAGATCGAGAAAGTTGTCGTCAGATAGCATGTAGACATGAAATGGTACAGTAGATTTAATCCCGCCAATATAAAATTCGCTTAATGCCCTTTTCCCAATAGCGATCGCTTCAGCACGCGTTGCCCCTTTCACAATGAGTTTGGCAATCATTGAATCGTAATTAGGGGGTATGGAGTAGCCAGAATAACAGGCGCTATCAACGCGCACGTGAGGGCCTCCAGGCGCTAGATAATACTCAAGCTTACCGGGTGATGGAGCAAAATTTTGCGCAGGATTTTCAGCATTAATTCTAAATTGGATCACATGCCCGTTAAAAACGATATTCTTTTGTAGAACAGAAAGTTTTTCACCTTGTGCAATCTTAAGCTGCTCTTTGACGAGATCAATGCCTGTAAGCTCTTCTGTCACAGTATGTTCAACTTGAATCCTCGTATTGACCTCCATAAAATAGAAGTTAAGGTCTTTATCGAGCAAAAATTCAACAGTGCCGGCAGAATAATACTTTGCCTTTTTTACAACATCGACAGCCGCTTGCCCGATCTTTTGGCGAAGCTTTGGCGACAGCACCGGACTTGGCGCTTCCTCAATTAGCTTTTGTCTTCTGCGCTGGATCGTGCAATCTCTTTCACCAAGGTGCACGTAATTGCCATGCTTATCGCCAAGCACCTGAACTTCAATATGGCGAGGACTTTGAATCATTTTTTCAAGATAAACATCTGGATTGCCAAAATTAATCTCGGCCTCAGTCCTTGCAGCGACAAACAATTTGGAAAATTCATGTTCATCATAAGCAATTCTAATTCCCTTGCCTCCACCCCCTGCAACCGCTTTAATGAAGATGGGAAAGCCAAGTTTTTTCGCTTGTGATAAACCATCTGCTAGATCGATTACGATTCCATCTGATCCTGGAATGATTGGACATCCAGCGCTTTTGGCTGTCGCTTTTGCTTTTGACTTATCCCCTAGCAACGTAATTGCTGTAGGGGATGGGCCAATAAAATTAAGTCCGCAGCTTTCGCAAATAGAGGCAAAACTCGCATTTTCACTTAAAAAACCATAACCGGGATGCACAGCATCGGCTCCTGTAATTTCACAAGCCGATAAAATCGACGGAATGCGAAGGTACGATTTTGCAGCCGATGCCTCGCCAATGCATATAGCCTCATCTGCTAAAAGAGCATGCATAGCTTCAGCATCTGCTTGAGAATAGACTGCAACAGTCTGGATTCCAAGATCTTTACACGCGCGGATGACACGTACGGCAATCTCCCCTCGATTGGCAATTAGTACTTTTTGCATAATGATTTAAGTAATCCTCAACAGTTTTGTCCCAAATTCAACCGCTTGCCCATTTTCAACCATTATCTCTGCAACAGTGCCTGCAATGCCTGCTTTAACTTCATTCATCACCTTCATCGCTTCAATGATGCAAACGACATTGTTTTTTTCAACTTTATCCCCTATTTTTATAAATGAAGGCTCTTCAGGTGCTGGAGAAATATAAAAAGTGCCTACCATCGGCGATGTAATATAGACGCCTGAATCGACTTGAGTCGTTTCAATTTGCACCTTTTGTTGCGGATGAAATTCATAGCCTTTCATATGATTAAGCGCTGCGCGCTCAAGCTGAGAGCCAAGCTCTGTGCTCTGCCGTGCAGCATAATCTTCAAAATATTCTCCCGCAGGGGCAGCTTTTGCTAAGTCGTTTCGCTCTAATTCTAATTTAAATCCATTTTCTTCGATGAGAAGGCGCTTTGTCCCTGTTCGGCCCATCGTGGCCATCAATTCTTTTATCTGCTTAAATTCCACATTTCCTCCACATTAGAAGTAAGTCTATTTTACACGCGTTGTATATATTCATCTGAATTCGTATCTACTTTTACAATATCTCCAACCTCAATAAAAGGGGGCACTTCGATCTTAGCACCTGTCTCCAACGCGGCAATTTTGGAACCCTTGCGATCTCCTCGTCCATTTTCTTTGCTATCAATTTTCACGACCATGATTTCAAGAAATTGTGGGAGCTCGATAGAAAATACTGTATCGCCAAAAAATGAGGCCTTGACATCGACCCCCTCTTTTAAGTATTTCACTTTTGTGCCGACAACGGATGCTGGTACAAGCGATTGTTCCAGCTTACCAATATCTAGGAAAAGGTAGTCTTTGCCTTCAAGGTAAAGATATTCAAGGCGCCTTTCGGTCATTGTGACATCTTTTACAACTTGATTGAGCTTGAAATTTTGCTCGACGACTTTGTTAGAGTGTAGGTCGCGAAGCTTAGTTTTAATAAAAGGCTGACCCTTAGGGGGGGTCACCTTGACAGCAGATTCTACGCGGTAAAGATGATCGTCAACCGAAAGAGTCATCCCGGGGTTTAAGTGATTCGTTTGTACCATAAATGTAAACCTTATTTAAGCTTAGCAGCTGTACGTAAAGCCTTTATCCCTTGTGACATCTCGACATCTTTAAAAAGATATGTCCCTGCGACAAAGACGTTAGCACCAGCTTTTGCACATAATTTTGCCGTTTCAGGATTTATCCCTCCATCGACTTGAATATCTACGTTTGTGATCGAGAGCCGATCGCAAACATCTCTTGTAAACTGAATCTTTTCGAGTACTTCAGGAATAAATGCCTGTCCCCCAAAACCGGGATGAACTGTCATGAGTAAAATCATATCGCATTTATCTAAAAATTTGGGAATCATCGACATTGATGTTTCTGGACAAAAGGCAAGACCTGCCTTAATATTGCAACGTTTAATGAAGTCTAGAGTCTCCTCCACATCTTCTGTCGCTTCAAAGTGGATCGTCAGCATATCGGCACCAGCTTCAATAAAGCGCTCGACATAATCATATGGATTATAGATCATCAAATGAACGTCTAAAAACATGTTCGTTTCTCGGTTGATAGCCGAAACAATTTGAGGGCCTATTGTCAAATTTGGAACAAAGTGCCCATCCATCACGTCGACATGGACATAGTCAGCGCCAGCATTTTCAACCCTTTTGACTTCTTGCGCAAGATTTGCAAAATCACAAGACAAAATAGAAGGGGCCACTTTAATTTTAGATTTCGTCATAAAGCATTATCGCGTTAAAAATATCTTTCTTTTCCTTAAGCATGCAAAAGGTGCATGGATATAACTTAAAGCAAATGCTCTGAAATTGTCAACGCAATACTAAAACGCTCAGCAGCTCCCGCTAAAAATTAGACTTCTTTCGAAACTCGCTTTGGTTGATAAATTTTGGGATTTTTGTG
>JABDAE010000053.1 GCA_013289325.1 Chlamydiota bacterium | reverse complement strand
CTTAACAACAGGGGGTTAAGATGAATATACTTGCAGTTGGCGCCAACAGAATAAATCAATTAATTTCGTTGCCATCTCAGTTACAGACTGCCGATAGAAAGGTGGTTAGGCTAGCGTTCTTCTCTCTTGCCGCCATTGTTTCTGGGGCAACCGTTTGTTTTAAAGCTCTACAAAGAAGGCGGATAGACCCTCGCGAAAATTTTGAAGAGCTGGTGCGTCTTGGAAGAGATACGCTAGTGGTTCGTCCCAAACCCCTCATAACAAATCTCACTCAAGCAGCCGTTTCAGATAAGCTGTGGCAATTTTTGCACTATGTAGGCGAAGACCCCAAAACTCAACCTTTTTTCCCTCATAAGGGGATGTGTTTGGCATACAACTTATTGCACCTTTACTGTTTTTTTGTGGATAGAGAAAATTGCAATAAAGGAATTAGCTTCTTTTACGACAGCAAAGCAGAAAGCTTTGATCAGCGACTAGAAAGGGTTCGTTTTCTTGATTTTGAAGAGATCGAAAACGGCAACCCCGATTGGAAGGAAATGTGCGAAAGTCTTTGCAACGACCTTTTTTACCTACAAAAAAGCCAGGAGCTATCTCCTTATCGCTCAGATCTTGACATGTTAAAATCTATTTCTAATCGAGAATGCATAAAAGCACTGCAGGCCCACCCGCTTTTTGTCTCTCTCTTTCCAGAAAATGATAGATACTACTCATTGGGACAAACGTTATTCAATATCCTTCAAATATCGCAAGATTCAGATAAATATCTCTTGTTTAGCAATGGTAATCACGCCTTTGGCATTACATACCGCAATGGATGGTGTGAATATCGAGATTCTAACAAAAAACCGATCCACTTTCGCCCGACAGAGGAAAAATGCGCATGGATCGCTCACCATATTGGATGGAACCTCTACCAACACACACCCGGTGCACAAACGGGAGCAGTGGTTTTAAGCATTACCCTTTTTGCTGGCCCTGAGCTGACCCAAGATGTAGTGAGCGGATGTCGGCTTTCCCTTATGCCCTTTCTTATTGGAGTTGGAGATGCTAACAACAAGCACACACCGCTTACTCTTGCCGTTTCCTGCAATCATAAAGAGATGATCCTTCCTCTATTAGAAGAAGGAGCATCTCTTGATTTTCCAAATAGACTAGGTCAGTCACCCCTTCAAGTAGCAGCTTACATCGGAAATATAGAAATAGCCACTCTTTTGATAGAAAGGAATGCCGACGTCAATCTACCCAATTTTAATAAACGAAGAGCCCTGCATTTTGCAGCTGAACGAGGAAACGCTTCCATGGTTCAGCTGCTCCTTGAAAAGGGTGCCTTAGTCAATCTACCTGGCGACAAGGGAATAACCGCCCTTCACTTGGCTGCTATTCAATCACCTTGTGAGGCGCTGCAGGCACTTTTGAAACAAGATCCAGCGATCGATCAAATAGATAATAAAGGTAGGACAGCCCTCCAGCATGCCGTCACCGCACAAAATATTAAAGGTGCAAAACTTTTGCTTGAAAGAGGCGCAAATGTAAATATACCAGACGCAGAAGGCAATACCCCACTGCATTCAGCTGTGCTCACAAACAACATGGAGATGGTGGCTCTCTTGCTTGAAAGCGGATCTGCGATTAACCATCAAAACAGCCAAAAAAAGGCGCCGCTTTATATGGCTGCCGAGTTACTAAATTGCGACATGGTTAAGTTGTTGATGAAACATGGTGCTTTTGTTCATCAAAAAGGGGAAGACGACAATACAGCTCTTGTTCCGGCAGTTCTCAGCTTCAATCTAGAAATCGTAAAAGCACTTCTCTCAGCTCCCTTTGCAAGAGCACTTGTCAATAAGGTAAATACGAAGGGGATAACGCCTTTTCATATAGCTACCAAATTTACGTCAATAACTGGCAACACAAATATCATCGAATATCTCCTAAAATATGGCGCAAACATCGATTTACAAACCCCAAACGGTGTATCTTCTCTGTCTATTGCCCTCTTATCATCAGAGTCTGTTTTGGAGAATGAGGTCCCGGAATATATGGAAAAGTTATACAAAGAGCAGCAAGCGCGAAAAACCTCCTTAAGCCAAAAGCAAGAGGCTGAACCAATTGCAGACGAATTTGTTGAAGTTAAATCAGTTTTAGCGCCTTCACGAAAATACGCTGAACAGATGGTGCGCTGGCTAGTTGCGCATGGTGCTAATGTCAATGGAACCGCCGAATCGGAGCTATCGCCTCTTATGTGTGCCGTCCTTACTCAAAATTTCGGGGATATTGAGTTTTTGATCGCACAGGGCGCTGACATTAACGCCTCAAATAAAGAGGGAATAACGGCCCTTCACTTGGCAGCGAGTATTCACTACATCGACGTTTTAAGAACTTTGCTTAAGGTAGATGCAAACCTCAATCAGCAAGACGCTAATGGAAATACAGCTCTTCACATAGCTGTGGAGGCGCAAAACATCGAGGCTGTAAAAGAGTTTCTTGCAAAGAAGGCTAATGTCAACCTACAAGATAATAAGGGGGAAACAGCTCTTTACAAAGCTGCCCGCAAAAACAATCTAGCGCTTGTAAATCTCCTTCTTGGATATGGTGCTTCGCCAGATCTTGCAACAACCCAAGACAATACTGCATTTATTCCAGCAGCAGCCAACCGCAGTTTCGATATGATGCTCAGCCTTCTTAGAGCAGGAAGCAAAGATAAAGGCGCACTTACTTTGGCATGCATGACAGAAGATCTGAGCTTCACCCAAACCGTCGCGACATTATTGGGAATGCAAGATGAGTTATCAAAAGAACTTAACACGGCTATCCAATCTAAAGACACCAATAAGATCCGTTCGTATATTGACATGGGAGTAAAGATAGATGAGATGGCTCTTGTGGCAGGGATTCGCACAGGTGAAATAGCAATTGTGCAGATGTTAATAGATGCAGGTGGAATAGTTACACGCGATATTGCCAATCTCTTTAAAAGCGGTAGTGGTTGTCCGACCAGTGAAGAGATCCACGGGCTGCTGAGAATCACCCATGAAAATCAACATGCGTCTGCAAAAGAGATGTTGTCTTAATCTGTTCTTAATGTATATCAATAGACTTGTTTCGTTTTATTAACTAAGGCAATGGGACTTGAAAATAGAGAAATTCTAAAGCGCACTTTCTCCAACTATTTTCTTTCGTAAATTCTCTGGCCTCTTTGCGATCAAGTGTTAAGGCACTGTACCACGCATTTTCCAATCGTGTAATATTACCTTGTTGATCACTTGGACAATATTCTACAAGGCAGCCTACTTTAGGAGAGGTTAAGACATCTTTTGGTCCTTGAACATTGTAGGCAAGCACCGCAGTACCGCAGGAAAGAGATTCAGAAAGTACAAGAGGAAAGTTGTCTTTGACACTTGTGAAGACAAAGAGGTCTGCTGAGGCAAAAAAAACGGGAAGTTCGTGGTGGTCCTTGCGTCCCAAAAATTTAGCATGTGGATACGCTTTTTGAAGCCGTGTTTCCTCTGGCCCGCTTCCGATAATGACTTTTGTTCCAGGAATTTCCATTTGGAGAAAATCATCCAGATTTTTTTCAAGAGCCACCCTTCCAACAAATAACGAGATGGGGGGGATAAACCCCATGTCTTTGAAGATATCGGACCTGTTTTCCGGTATAAATAGATCGGTTTCTACGCCCAAAGACCAATGTCTTATTTTATCTTTTTGAAATCCATGTTGTATTAAAATATTTGTCACTGATTTTGATGGCACCATAATGGCAAAAGAGTCTTTGTGAAAGTTTCTCAACCTATCGTACATGAGTCGTTCCGCGTTTTTAGCAACAAAGTTGCCATATTTTGCGCCCATTCCGCTTACATACTCAGGACTCATTGTATGGTAGGCTGTCGTAAAAGGGAGTCCTTTTTTCACTAAAAACTGCTTGAATTTAACACCTAAAGACCCTTCTGTTGCAATGTGAATGCTTTGCGGGTTGTGTAGTTCGAGGAGTTTATTGAACTCATGTTCTTTGGCAAAAGAGATCAAAAGATCTTGGAAGTTTAAAGGTACAGCCGTAAATTGATCGGGCGTCACAAGCACAACACCGACTTTGTCGTTTGTCAAAGTGGGTATATACTTTTGTAATGCTTTTAAAACAGTTAGGACTCCATTTTTTTGACCCTCCCACGTATCTGTTACGATCATGATGGGGCGCCCGTCATTTTCAATTTTCGCTAAAATTTTCTTCTCCAGAGAAGGGTTAAAAGTAACAAAGGACTTGCTCCAATCGTTTTGCATCATTGTTGAGGCGGGTGGTGGTGTTTTTTTGACATCGGAATGAATTGAGGTGAGGCTAAAAATCAGTAAGAGACCAATGATGAGCCATACATTTTTTTTAATTATTGAATTGGGATTTAGATCCATATTTGCCTCCTCCTTGTCAAATTTTCCAGGTTTCAGCTGGAAGGACTATATACAGAAAGTATTTTCTCTTCGCGAATGAAACAATCTTAGGTCTAATGAACATCACTACAGCAAATAAAAGGTATTCGTTACTTTATGGGCGTTATGCATTCTTCACGTATTTTTGATATAACTTATTTCTGTATACCGTCATAGCAATGCTCCTCCAACGGGAATAGACCGCTCTTTACTTCTTTATCATAGGTGTTTAAGGCGTTTTGGATAAGCTCAAAGCCATTGAGATAAGTCTTTAAAAATTTTGGCTTAAACGTGTGGCATCCCAAAAGATCTTGGAGGACGAGCACCTGTCCATCGACATCAGGGCCAGCTCCTATCCCGATTGTGGGAATGGAAAGCTTTTCTGTAATTGTCTTGGCCAAGGGAGCCGGAATGCATTCTAATACGATTGCAAAACAACCAGCTTCTTGTAAGAGAGTTGCCTGCTGAAGGATAGCCTCGCTTTGACACTTATCCTTGCCTTGCGTTTTAAAGCCCCCTAAGAGATTGACAGACTGAGGCGTAAGTCCAAGGTGCCCCATGACGGGGATACCCGATTCAACGACATGGTGGATGAGTTCAAAATTGCCGGTGCCCCCTTCTAGTTTAATCGCTGTAGCGCCTGCTTGTTCAAGCTTTTGAACTGTGTCCATGAGAAAGGAAAGTCCTTTGCGATGCGATAAAAAAGGCATATCACTGATGATGAATTTATTTTTTGCGCACTTTGCAACAGCTTGCGTGTGTAGGTACATCATCTCAACTGTGGCATTGATTGTCGTCGGATACCCATGCATCACCATCGCTAAGCTATCGCCCACTAAAATAGAGTCGATATTGCTTTCGGCAATGATTTTGGCAGACCAAGCATCGTAGCAAGTTACCATGGAGATTTTTTCTTTTTTTTCCTTTTTCTTTTGAAAATCTAATACATTCATGAGACTTTTACCCTTACAAATTCATCGATTGCATTAAATAGTTTATCGATGAGATCAGGTGGGATGTTTGGATTGATGAGGACAGCTTTTAGCCAAAGTTCTTCTCCTCGCTTTGGAAGAGATAAAAAGATCTGCTTATCGTCTAATAAAAATTTTTGCAGCGCTTTATTTTGTTCATTATCTTTATCTAGTTTAAAACAAATCACGTTGACATCGGATGTTGCGGCAAGTGTAAGGTAGGGGCGTTTTTTGACTTCTTTAAGGAATTGTTCTTTTAATCTCATTCCGTTGTCGATAAGTTTAGACCACCCCTGTAATCCAAAGCACTGTAAGGTCAGCCAAAGTTTTAAGATATCGGGATATCTGGTCCCCTGAAGCGCAATCTCTCCAATGTTGGGTCCTTCTTCATGACTTGTCATATAGGGGAGTTTGGTGTGAAAGCAGCTTTTAAGCAGCGCGCTATCTCTTATGAGCAGCATCGAGCATGTCTTGGTCACGCAGAGCCACTTTTGCGGATTAAAAGAGATTGAATCGGCATGCTCAACCCCTTTAAGCAAGTGTCGATATTGTGGCGAGGTGACTAAGGCGCCCCCAAAGACAGCGTCGACATGCATCCAAAGCCCTTCATCTTGTGCGATTTTGTGTATTTTCTCAAGAGGATCGATCATCCCTGTCACAGTTGTGCCGGCGGTGCCCACAACGCAAAAGGGGGTTTTACCCTCATTTTTGCAAGCGGTAATCTTCTGCTGCAAGGCTTTGGTGTCCATCCTTCCAAAAGAATCTGTGGGTACTTCAATGACGGCATTAGCTCCAAGACCTAGCACCATAGCCGCCTTATGGATTGAAGTATGCGCCTCACTTGAGGCAAAAAGAACAGGGGTAGACTTTAAATCGGCAAGTGAAATTTGATGAGTGAATAGTTTTACATTGCGCGCAAGGCAAATGGCTTCTAAGTTGCTTAAAGTGCCCCCGCTTAGCATCACGCCGCCGGCACCATGGGGGAGTCCAAATAGCTTGGCAAAGAGGTTTAAAAGCTTATGTTCAAGCACAGTAAAGCTTGGAGACATCTCAAAGGAGAACATGTTATTATTAAGAAATGAGGCGACCATATCCCCAATGATTGAAAATGTCGCAGGGGGGGGATCCATATGTCCGATATAGCCGGGATGTTCAGGGCGCATTGCGGTATCGATGAGAGCTTTAAGATTTTCAAAGATTTCTGTTATGGGCACCGGGGCATCGGGGATTTCTATGGGAGCAAAGAGATTGTGCAGCTCTGGCATGGGGCGTTTTTCGCAAGCTGTCGTTGTGGAATTTAGCACCAAATCTAATGCTTTATGAAAAAGTTGTTGAAGAGAATCTTTATTTTCTTCTTTAGGATGAATAAAAGCGATATGTTCGTTCATGTGCATTCACTAATTTTGTCTAAGATATGGTCTGCTACTTCTTGTTTACTCAAAAGGGGAAGCCATGACCCTTGTATGGCGTTACCTTGTTTATAAACGAGATAGACGCGGTTTGTATCGGTTTGAAATCCTGCATGTTCTTCATTAATGGGATTGGCAACTATTAGATCGCACCCTTTTTCCTCATATTTTTTCTTTGCATATTCTTCGATATGTTCTGTTTCGGCAGCAAAACCCACAATAAATGGCTTTTTTTTCTTCCACTGCATAGACTGCAGTCCCCCTAAGATATCTGGATTTTCTTTTAAATCAATGGTAGGAGTTTGGCCAAGCGAGTTTTTTTTAAGCTTTGCGGAAGAAAAGATTTTAGGTCTATAGTCGCTAACTGCTGCGGCCATGACAATGACATCAGCATGTTCTGCAGCTTTAAGAACTGCTTCTTGTAATTCATTGCAACTTTGAATATCGATTCGGGTTGCCCCAAGAGGTGTCTGCAAAGAGACAGGGCCAGAGATTAAT
Source organism: Chlamydiota bacterium (assembly GCA_013289325.1). Taxonomy (GTDB): domain Bacteria; phylum Chlamydiota; class Chlamydiia; order Chlamydiales; family Parachlamydiaceae; genus JABDAE01. Next base: position 11,289 of record JABDAE010000053.1, on the reverse strand, counting down.
GTCACAAGGGCGCCTCTTTTAACGGCGGCATCTGCAAGGGCAAACCCCATTTTTCCGCTGGAGCGGTTAGTGATATAGCGAAATGGATCGATTGCCTCATGAGTTGGGCCTGCTGTGACCAAGATATGCAGGCCTTTTAGGTCGTGTTTTGGCAGTAATAACTGAGAGCTCCTCTTGAAGATATCGTCTGGCGTTGCCATTCTTCCAAATCCTATCCATTGGCAGGCAAGTTCTCCAATGCATGGGCCGATGATTGAGACATTTCTTTGGACAAGTATCGCGATATTGTTTTGCACCGTGACATGGTTCCACATATTGACATTCATTGCAGGTGCAATAAGAAGTTTGGCTTTGCAGGCAAGGGCAATGGTTGTAAGAAGATCATCGGCAATGCCAAGGGTAAGTTTAGCAATGACATTTGCCGTTGCAGGCGCAATGACAAATAGATCCGCCCAATCGGCAAGCTCGATATGTCCGATTGTAGCTTCTGTAGTTAAATCAAAAGTATCGGTGGAGACAGGGTGCATTGAAATCGTCTGCATGGTAAGGGGAGTCACAAAGGCTAAAGCCCCTTTTGTCATGACAACGCGCACCTTTGCATTTGCCTGGACGAGCAACCTTACGAGCTCTGGCACTTTGTAAGCCGCAATGCCCCCAGTCATTCCGATGAGAATTTTTTTTCCAGCCAACATGCGATTCTTTCCTTAAAGTTCTTGCACCATATCTTGTCACTTGAATAAAGCGCAAGATTTCGTTGCGTAGTATTGAGCGAGCTCATCCCAGAAGACCTCTTCGCTAAACCCAAGGGCTTTTACATTGGGGTAATCGAAATTAATGCGCCTGATGGGCTCTGGAAACTCTGTCTGGTTTTTGATTGTGAAGGGGCATTTTATTGGAAGCCTTGCCCCCATTTCCCTAGCAAATCGGCAAGTAAACTCTTTTTGCGATTCCGCATAAAAGCTTGGATTTAATTTTAAAGAGCCCCCTCCTTTAGTAAAGTTTATAGCAAAATCGACATACATCTTAGCAAGAAGCGATGTGGGGACGTTATCGCGTATATAAAGGGGAGTGCCCACTTCCGGAATAATCCCGGCATACCATGAGTCGATCAGATAAGTCGTAAAGCGTTTCTCTTCAAAAGGGCCAAAGGGATTTGGAATGACAAATTTGGCCATATGAAGGTTTAAGAGGGCCGTATAATAGGCAAAAAAATCGGCTGTTAACCCCTTAGATAAGCCATATGGAGAAACGGCTCTATCGTCTTTAGAAAAGATCCCTTCGCGTTGCTCAAAGATGGAACCTGTTAAAACGACATGGTGACAACCTTGCTCTTTTAATAAGGTAAGGGACTCTTTTAGGTTGAGTGTGTTGTTTTCTAAAGCGGCAATGGCATTAAATGCAGGACTTTTATAGTCGGTGACGTCAGCTGCGTGATGGCAGAAAAGATTCCATGGCTGCTCCTTAATTAAGGAAAAAAATGGGGCTTTGCCAAAGGGACAATTGAACACTTGTCTGCAGCTTCCTTCAACTTGCTTTATTCTTGCTAAGCGAATGCCGCTGTAGTTTTCCTTATGAGAGCGATAAATCGCTGTGACGTCATGCCCGGCTTTTGCCAGTTCTTTCACAAAGGTAAAGCCTGTAAGAGAGCTTGCGCCGGTAAATAATATTTTCATGAGATAAACACTAGCATAATGGAGATAAGACAGGGTAGAATTTTTTTTATTTTATCTTAAGGTTATCGGATGTATAATGAAAGTATGGTGGGCGTTAATCAATAACATCGAGAAGGGAGGTTTTATGAATCGCAAAACAAAAGCTGCTGAATTTGTGGATGATGTATACAACATCACTGTAACCGGAAGAAATCTGCCTATCACGGAGGCCATTAGAGATCACGTCATTGATAAACTTTCTAAGATAGAACGTTTTAGCCATCGGATTATCGATGTTGCAGTCACACTTGAAGTGCAAAAACTCGACCACAGAGTAGACATTGTCATGAGGGTAGATCACACCAAGATTGCAAGCCACGCAACGACTGAGAATTTGTACACGACAATTGATCTTTCTGTCGATAAATTAGAAGCGCAACTTCTGCGCTATAAGGATAAAATCCAGGACCACCATGCGCGTGGTATCAAGGCCATTGAAATGGATGTCAATGTGATCAGTCCTCATCGCAACGGGGAAATATTAGATGTCAATGATGAGATCGAAGAGGAAAATAGGCGCCGTCTTGTAGATAAGTACACGCCGCACCAGATCGTCAATAAAGAAAAGCGCTCTCTTAAGACCCTTACAGATGGGGAAGCGCTGATGAAACTCGAACTTTCTTCTGATCCATTTATCATCTATAAATGTGAAGAAAGCCATGTGATTAAGGTGATGCACAGAAGAAAGGACGGAAACTTTTCTGTCATCGAACCAAAAGCTTAAATGGCCAAAAGACAAGAAGATGAGAAAATGATTTTCTGCATGATCAGAAAATCGTGGGTCAAAGCGCTGCCGGAAGAAATCATCCGGCAGCAAATCCTTTCCCTCATGGTCGAACAACTTGGGTTTCCGGCCTCTTTAATCGGCGTTGAAAAACAGGTGCATCATCTCCCTCACCTTATGACCACAGATTGCCAATTATTTCCTAAAAGAAGGGTCGATATTGTGTGTTTTGCAAAGGATCTAGCGCCAAATGGCACTCTTTTTCCCCTTTTATCTGTTGAGTGTAAGGCGACAAAGCTGACAACCAAAGTGCTGGGGCAGATTCTTGGATATAATCACTACATCAGAGCAAGTTATATCGCTATTGCCAATGGCGAAGAGATCCAAACAGGGTGGAAAAATGCTAAAACGCAAGAGTGGGAATTTGTGAATTTCTTGCCTCCTTACAAAGACCTATGTGCAACGCTATGTTCAACCTAAAAACGGCAGTTGGAGACGCTAAATTGGCGCAAGATCTTGAACCAGAATCATTTGCAGTGGGGCGGTCCAACACCCTTTGGGAATGTCCCGCCCCACTGCAAAGTGATTCTAATTCAAGATCTTGCGCCAATTTAGCATCTCGAACTGCCGTTTCTAGGTTCAAAAAGATAGAGGAAAACATATGAAAAAACCTGAATTTGAAGAAGTATTAGATCACTTGCATAAGGTGCTGGAGCAGATTGGGTCTAAAGATCCTAAAGAGGTCGATGCAGATAATATGACTAAAGATATTAAGACTCGCCTTAAGAAGATCGAAGAGCAAGTGAAGGCGTTTGTTTCTCTTGGTCAAAGTGTAGATCAACTTTTTTTGCAGACAAAAGGGCAATTTAAAGAAGAGATTCGTAAACTAGAAGACTTTAACGACTCGATGAAGGCGATGGAGACCTCTCTTTTAGGGTCAAATGCCCTGAAAAAGCAAGAGTTGCCAAAAGAGGAGGATGGGATTGATGAGGACCTCTTAGAAGAATCTAATCGGATCGTCAGCAAGGCAAGAAAGGCTAAAGAAAAGGTCTTGGAACTAAAAAAAGGAGCAGAGGCGCGTTTAGAAAAGCTTGGGGGCTCTAAAAATAAGAAAGAAGAAGAAGATAAAGAGAGCCAGCCGATCACTGATGAGACCTTTCAAAAAAGAAGAAGAAGGCGTTTAGGAAAGGGAAAAATATAAGTGAACACCCAAAAAGGAGACTTATCCCCTTTTGAAAAGAATCTTAAGCTTTTTTCCCTTTTGCAACCGGAAGCGGCTGAAATTGTTAAAGGGATAAACCGCGAATTAATCTCTGAACAATACCCTCAAGAAAATACGGACGAATGGTTAAAAAACCTTCATCCGGGCAATGAGAAAGTGATCTACATCTTAGGCGTTGGAGAAGGTGAATATTACCTTGCCGCTAAGGAATGGCTACAGAGGGATAAAAGTCGCTGCTTAGTTTTCCTTGAGCCGGATCCATCAGTAATTTATGCCCTTTTAAGATTAGATGTGGGAGGGGAGCTTCTTTTCGATAGACAAGTGGCCCTTTATCTATTTGATGAAGGGATTAAAAGTTTGCCTTCCAGTCGCACTATTATACAAAAATATGCCCAAAAAGGGTTTGTATTTAGCACTATAAAGCGCTACCTTCCTCTTGAGCCCTATGTAAAGCCTAAATTAGAATCGCTTAGCGCCTCTATCCAGATGGCGCAAAGGGAGATGCTTACCCCTTTAAGTTATGTGCTCACCAATTTTGTGACTAATTACCTTAAGCTTGCAGAGGCCTATTTGGCAAAAGAGCTTTTTAATAAATTTAAAGGGATTCCCGCAATCATTTGCGGCGCCGGGCCATCTCTTGATAAAAACATAAAACTCTTATCTACCCTTGGCAATCGCGCCCTCATCTTTGGAGGCGGGACAACCCTAAATGCGTTGAATGGGCAGGGAGTGATGCCCCATTTTGGAGCAGGGGTTGATCCAAACCCGGCAGAATATACGCGCCTTGTGATGAATGAGGCATATGAAACCCCCTTTTTTTTTGATGTTAGGTTGAACGCAGCATCGCTTGAAAGGGTCCATGGGGATAAGTTGTATGTGAGTGGATCAGCTCCCTATGGATTTTCCGATTTAATAGAAGAAGCTTGCGGAATTAAGGGAGATGGGAAACAGATAGATGCCGGCTATAATGTTTTAAATTTTTGTGCAAGCTTAGCGCATGCAATGGGATGCAATCCCATCATATGTGTGGGGATTGATTTAGCCTATTCTAATGGGATGCCGTATGCGTCCGGAATTGCGAGCCACCCTGTCCACGATCGATTTTATGATTTTGCAACTAAACAGCCAAAAGAAAATTTAGTAAGAGCCTTAGATATTTACGGAAACCCGATCTACACATTATCTAAATGGGTGTTGGAATCGCAGTGGTACACGAACTTTGCTAAAGAGCATCCCCGTATCACATTAATCAATGCCACAGAAGGGGGCATTGGATTTCCTGGGGTGATGCATTTAGACCTTGCTAGCGTGAAAGAGCAATACCTTGAAAAAGAGTACGATCTTCTCTCACTCATTCATGGAGCTATTCACGGCGCCCCCGATGCAAATGGGGTGGACAAGGAACGCATCAAAGATTGTATTAGTGGCTTAATCGAGAATTTGTTTCATTTGGCGACGATGTACGATCAATTAATTGCATTACTTAATAGTCGCTCAATTCATTGCGATCAAAAGGAAGAAGAGCTTAATGCGGCCATAGCCAAAGAGAGTGGGTATAAAGCCTTTCTCGGCGTTTATTCTGATACGATGTTGAAGATAGAGCAACTTAAGCTTTATCAATTAAAAATTGATCAAGCCAATGGAATGAGTGAAATTGAGCATAAGATTCAAAAGGACCAAATTGTCATTTTTCGCTACGAGTCGCTAAAAAGAGCCGCCCTTTGCCATGCAAAAGCCTTTGAAGAGATCCTTAAAAAAAGCGCACTTCAAAAAGAAAGGGTTATCTTACCTGATGAGGAAAAAGATTTAGAGCCATCATTTGAGATCGATTTAAAATCTTTGCCACGTGACATCCAGCGTGAAGTCATTTATGATGATGAAGGGATTATAAGAGCAGAGTATTATCGGCAAGGCAATCTTTTCCATGGCCCCTTCCTGTATTACCACAAAAACGGTTTTATCCTTGCAAAGTCCTTATTTGTAAATGGGAAAAGAGAAGGGGAGATGCGTTGCTATTATGGCAATCAAGCGCTTCACAGCGTAAAGCATTACCATGAAGATAAGCCTCACGGAGTGCAAAAGTACTACTATAGCAATGGTGTCTTAAAATCGCAGATTCCCTTCCTTCATGGCCTGCTGCATGGAGAGGTATTGTTGTATTACGAAAACGGGCAGCTGGAAAGAAGGCTTCACTTTGCGCATGGGAAAAGGGAAGGGCAAGAGGAGATTTGGGAGAAGTCAGGCCTTTTAATTCTTTCGGCCTGCTATAAGGAGAATCACCCGATAGGTGTTGCAAGAGCTTGGCACGCGAATGGGAAGATCTCAAGGGAAATCACCTATGAGGAAAACGGCAACAAGATAGCGACCACCCATTTTGATGAAAGAGGCGATCCTCTTTTGCAAAGGCAAGAGCAAAGAAAGGATTATTTAGATTCTGTCATCGAAAAGGCGTGTGCCTTTTCTAAAGAGATCGATCATGTTGCACAAGAGATGGGAAAGGCCCTGCCGATCATTAACCAATCACTTGTGGAAAGTAATCAGGAGGACTTACTCGAAAGTCAATTATCTTCTCTTGAAAGGGAAGTGGCCAGGTTAAAAGATCTGACAAAGCAAATGGGTGAGATCGGGATGGAAAATATCGATGATTATTTGCATTTTTCAGAAGAAAAGCGGCAAGAGCCCCTTTGGAAGGGATCTGAAGTGGAAAGGAAGGTACAAAGGGATCTTACTGCAATGAAAAAGGCATTTGATGAAGACTTTTTAAAGGCGATGGAGGCGATAGAGGTCCTTGTAAAAAAAGTGAAAAAAAAGTGAAAAAAAAGTGAAAAAAAGTGAAAAAAAAATGAATGAGAAAATCCTTGTTTTTAGCGGAAGTCATGTTTTTTCAAAAATTTGACAAAAATGCCTTATGTGTCATACAATGGTAAGTACAAGGAGGGGTTATGATCATTAAACAATTATCACAAAGTGGAAATAGTAAAGCTCTTTTGATCGATAGAGCACTTTTACTTGCTGCTGGTTTGGATGATGACGCTTTATTTTCGGTTGTTGTCAATCCAAACGGCGGACTTACCATACAGTCAGTAGAGACAACGCACGCAAAAATTAAAAAATCGGCGTTTCGCAAGGTGCTGAAAGAAAATTATGACCTATTAAAACGGCTGAGCGACCGATGATTTTCTTAAATGTTGAAGAGGTCATTGATTATCACACAGAAATTATCAATGAGTTTGGAGGATCCCATGGAATTCGGGATTTAGGATTGCTCATTTCAGCGGTAGAAATGCCAAAGGCACAAATGTTTGGTGAAGAGCTTCATGTGACTATTTTCGATAAGGCGGCAGCTTACCTTTTTCACATTATTTGCAATCACCCATTCATCGATGGAAACAAACGATCCGGCACGGTTGCAGCTCTTACATTTTTAGCGTCAAATAATGTTGCACTTAAATTCAATCCTAAAGAGCTTGAGGAGCTTGTTGTGCAGGTGGAAGAAGGTAAAATCAAAAAAGAAGGGATTGCCAAGTTTTTTGAGGCAAGTTTCCAAGGAATCGAACCTTGAGCGACAAAATCTTACAAAAGAATTTGAAAATTTGGACGAGATCGTCTCCAAGGGCAGCTCTTTTAATCCACTATGTAGACGATAGCTATGTCAAAGAGTGTTTCACAATTACAGGTGAACCTAATTTAATCGTAAATGGCGTGCATTTGCATGCGCAAGAGGGGGCAAGAAAGGAGGCGCTAGATTGGTTTAAAACGCTTGAACTTGAAAAAGTCTCTTATGTCATTGTTTACGGAGTGGGTCTTGGATATTACTATGAGGTAATTGAAGAGTGGCTTAAAAAAGGTAAGGATCGCCACTTGGTTTTTCTTGAAGATGATCTTGCTGTGATCCATGCACTTTTGGAAAAGGAGATCGGGACAAGGATCTTAAAAAATCCAAAGGTGCAGTTGGTCTATTTTAAGGATCTTTTTGATGAAGGGGTTTTTGAATCATTATATTGGCACCTTGCGATGAAGCGTTTTTCTGTCATCGCGCTTAATAGCTATAAGATATCTAAGGAGGTACAGTTAAAAGAGCTGCAAAGTAAAATTGCCTTGGATGCTGGAGTGAATAATGCCCTTGTCGATGAGTATTTAAAATATGGGATAGGCTTTCATCTTAACTTTTATCACAATATGCTATCTCTTCCAGACGCCTATTTGGGTAATGATCTATTTGGAAAATTTAAAGGAATGCCAGCTATCATTTGCGGCGCCGGTCCTTCTTTGCAAAAGCATCTTGGACAAATTGAGGCGCTAAAATCAAAGGCGATCATCTTTGCAGGGGGATCTGCCCTTAATGTGTTAAGTAGCGCATCTTTAAAACCCCACTTTGGGGCAGGCCTTGATCCTAACTTTGAACTTTTAAAGAGGCTATCTGACAGCCGCCTTGATATTCCCTTCTTTTATCGCAATAGAATCCACTACGAAGCCCTTAAAGAGATTAAGGGAGAGCGCCTCTATATCACAGGGGCTGGCGGCTTTGGCACACCGCAGTTTTTTGAAGAGAGACTCGGCATTGAAAGGGAGTGGATTGACGAAGGGCATAATGTGATCAACTTTATTGTGGAAATTGCCTCAGCCATGGGGTGCAATCCCATTATCTTTTTGGGGATGGACCTTTCCTTTACTGATATGAAGCAGTATGCCGATGGAGTGCTTGAAAATGCAAAAGTGACTCGACAAGAGATTGTAGAAAAAAAAAACGATGAAGATAAAGCGATTGTAAAAACAGATATATTTGGAAAACCTGTCTATACACTTTGGAAGTGGGTTGCTGAGTCGCATTGGATGGGCAAATATGCAAAAGAGCATCCAGATATCTCGTTCATCAATTGCACAGAAGGGGGAATCGGCTTTCCAGATGTTCCAAATCAAGCATTAAGCCAGGTGATGGAAGATGAGCTTAAAAACATTTACGACTTAAATAATAAAATCCATAAGGAAATCCAAGACGTTAAACTTAAAGGGATCACAAGGGAAAAAGTTGTATCCCTTATGGAGGAGCTTAAAATAAGTTTTGAGCGCACCTTGCCATGCTTTGATCTACTGATCAAAGACGTTGAAGAAGAGATGGCAAAGGTAAAAGCAAAAGGCCTAAAAGAAAATGAAGAAGCTTTGCAATCTAACCTGGCAGCGCTCGCCGAGACGGAGCTTATGGAAGAGGCAGCTTATCGCTTTGTGCTAGAGTCATTTGGGATGATCATGGGACGCCTTCTTGCAAGGGAGGCGCATGCCATTAGTGCTTCTCGCCTCTCCAAGGCCAATAAACACATCAAGAAGCTGCAACTAAAGATCAAGAAGCTTTGCTACCTTCGCGATGTGGCCTTTGCCAATGCAGAGTTAATTGCCTTTGCTCTTAAAAACAGCTAGATTTGAAGTCTATTATCCTAGAAATGGAAATAGTTGTTTTGCATTTTCATAAATAGAAAATAAGAGATGGCGGCATCCGGCAACTTCTTCAATGCTTCGTTCTCTATCTTTTGATAATTTGTTTTCAATTAAGTCTTTATTTGCTTCAAGCGCAGTGGTTTTCCCATCTTTTGCAAGAATTGTGTCTAGCCAATCGATTTCCGAATCAGTTAGCATGGCGTTTTCAATGCGGGTGGAGGCTCCAATCATGCTAATGCGAGCATAGCGGTGAATGCTGCTCTTTTCTTCGTTCGTTATGGACTGCAGCTTTGTATAAACCTTTAATAACGATTCTTCCAGCTCTTGAAGAGATTCCAACAAGTCTTGGGTTAAAACAAAGGAAAGCATGAGATCTCCTTACTCGCATAATTTCTGTATTGTGCTATATTGTGCCAATATAGTCAATGTAATTTGGCACAATATGGCATGATACAAGCCAAATTGCAAGATTTAGTGCTCATCATGAGAGACAAAAATATAATGGATTATCCGGTTGTGATATAAAGGCATGGCCTAAAACACATTAGACTTCTTTCGAAACTCCATTTGGTCGCTAAAATTGTGCTTTTTGACATCTTTGCTGCAAAATTTTTCAACCAGGTGCATACACATGCTTTCAAAATTTTGCAGCAAATCTGCACAAAAATCCCAAATTTTATCAACCAAAGCGAGTTTTGAAAGAAGTCTATTCAAAAAATTTGGGTTTTTGAATGTGTTTTAGAAGCGAATTCTATGGAAGGGTAGGTCCTAAGTATTCTACGATCAGAGTTGCAGACTTCCAGGTAAGCGCATTTGGGTTTGCGCCAGGATTACTAAGTACTGGCCAGCCAGAAGGATTGGGTGAGCCTCCACCATCCATTCGTAAGACAATCGGTTGGCTATTCAAATTACTAAGAGCTATCACAAGGTTTTTGTTCTGATATATCGATGGTGTGATATATGAGATACTTGTGCTACTGATTGGATTTGGACATTGAGAACTGCAATCTTCACTCGTTGAAGTTTCCAATGGTATAAAGATGTAATCTACAAGAGAGGCACCTGTTAGCGCTGGATTTTGGCTAGTGTCAACAGAAAGTGAGAGAGTGTTACCAGAACTAGGACTTAATGTTGTGGTATCAAATATACCTACTACGGCATAACCCCCAGCATTTGACTCCCCTGATGTTAATGCATCGATAACTATGTCAAAATGGATCTTATAATATCCATCTTGTGCTATCTGGATACCGGCAAATAAAGGATTACTCGTGTCGCTTTTATCTACAAATGGGACAAAGGATGATGCAAAAGGTCCCGACCTGCTAAATTCGATAAGAGAATAACGCTGAATCAATTTATGGTTGTTGTCAACATTGTAAAGAACCGCGACCTGTCTGCTTACATTTTCACCAGACGGACCTATGAATCCGGTGGGTCCAGTAGGTCCTATACAGCATGGGCCAGTGGGGCCAGTGGCAGCAGCTCCGGTGGGTCCCGTGTTTCCTATACCGATTGGACCTGTTGGGCCAGTAGCTCCAGTATTGACAGCACTACCGTGCAGTCCTTGAGGACCCGTTGGGCCTGTTGGACCAACTTCACCAGTGGGTCCAGTGGGTGCTATTGGTCCGGTCGGTCCTGTGGCACCTGTAAGAGTCGCATCGGAGCCTTTTTGCCCAGTAGGTCCAGTAGGTGCTATCGCTTGAGGGCCTGTCGGGCCTGTCACCCCCGTTGGCCCAGTAATGCCGGGAGGTCCTCTTTCTGGAATTTTGCAGCACTTATTGTCTTTCCATTGATTAAAGTTAGGTGACTTTGCTGCGTTTTCAGCTATTTCCCAAGGTTTTGTCTCTTTCGGAGCTACCATGCGGGGCGCATTGCGCATTTGTGCAGGTGAGAGTGGTTCTGCATAGCAACTTAAGATGCCAAGGTTAAAGCTCGCCAGCAAGGTCGCAATCAGCGAGAATATTGTGCCGTTAATTTGCATTGGATTTAAGTCCTATTCTTTTGGGTAAGTTATAAGTTATTGGTATAACATCACTATCTATTATTTTGCAAAAAAGAATTACCTCTTCCAGCAATTTCCGCTAGCGTCAATTGGTTGTAAAGAGAAGGAATTTTTTTGATTTACACAAGAGGAAGACAGAGGCACTGAGAACACTGAGAAAACCGCATTCTGTTGATTCGCCTCTGTCTTCTTC
>JABDAE010000052.1 GCA_013289325.1 Chlamydiota bacterium | reverse complement strand
AAAGATCGCCTAAGCGAACATTTAAAAGCGATAAATACTCTTGGAATAGAGCCCGAAGTCATCACAACAGAGGCATTATCTTTAGTTTTTTTTTGCCAAACAATTCACAGCCGAGCCTGAAACATTTTACATTTTGCACTTTGGGGAAATAAGCGCATTTTGCATGGTAGTCGATCAGGGTAAGCCAATTGCTGCTCAAGCGATTAGTTTTGGGGTAAATCGCAAAATTGCAGATGTGCCTTTAGACGAATTAAAAACCAATGTGGTTAGAACGATTTATTCTCTTGCTAAGCAGCTAAGGGAAAGGCAAGCCACTCACCTTCTTATTGTGGGTCAAGCTCACTTGGCAGCTTCAGATCTTGAGGAGGCTCTTTGTAAGCTTTTACAAAAAGAACCTCTTGTAGTGCCGGATCACCCCTCCTTTGGGATGAATAGCGCCGAGTTAGTAAAATATGCCTTAAGCATAGGAGAGGCATTAAGTGCTTTACCTGGAAAAGGGAATCAAAGAAAAGGCGATCAAATCAATTTTCGCGCCCAAGAATTTGCCTATCCATCGCCTTGGAAAAGACTTAAAAAACCTGTTCTCACTTATATGGTCCTTTGCATTTCTTTAGCTTTTGCCCTTTTTCTCTATGGAAAGACCTATTCAGTGCATAAGAAGGGAGCTCTTAAATATCAATTCTTAGATCTTTTAGCCGGGATGAATCGCTCCTATCCCGATTTTGAAAGCGAATATAGAGCTAAGACAAAATCTTTAGAAGAATTTAGCGATTCCCCATCCATTGCAGCTCTTAAGCCCGAAGAAATCCAAATGCGTTTAGACTACCTGGAAAAAGAGATCCAGCTTATCCCCCAAATTTATCCCCTTTATCCGAACGTTCCTCTTGTAAGCGATGTATTGGCTTGGCTGAGCACACACCCATCTTTCACGTTAACTCAAATCCCGTCTGAAAATACGGATCTTGAAAAAACAAGTGAACAACAAATTGCTTTAACTAACCTTAAGACACCACAGATTGAAATCTTCAATTATGTCATGACAAAAAGGCCAGACTCTGCCAAAAAAGGGGAAAAGTACCAAGTGAAGATAGAGCTTGAGTTTTCAAGTCCTATCCCTAAAATGGCAAGAGAATTTCATGACGCATTAATAGCCCCAAACGATTTTGTTGACTCAAAAGCTGAGATTAAGTGGACGTCAAATAAAGATCGGTACCGCACCACATTTTATTTAAAGGATAAGACGGTATATCCATGAATATTCCCGCAAGCATTCCTAAAAATCGATTAGTTCTTTATTTGATCGCAGCAGGTGTTATCCCACTTTTTTTTGTTTGGGTTATTTTTTCATCAGAGTTATCAGAGCTTGCCAACCTTGAAAACCACATGTTTAGGCTCCAAGATATGGCCTTTAGCACAGAGAAAAAGCAATCAATCAACATGGCGGTGCGCAACCACTTTAAAGAGGCCGATCATTTTTATATCGATAAGCACATCGAAACAATTGCGCTCATGCAACCTGAAATTGAAAGCTTAAAAGGGGTCCTCAACAATCCAAATTTACCAGACGATGAAGGGATTAAAAAAAGGCTTGAACTACTAAGCGGCCCTACTAATAAACTTGTCTTTGCAGAAGGCGTCGTCCAATCAACTCCGCAACTTCAGGAGGTGACAGAGACGCTTACCCACCCGGTAGAAGTGAATGTGTCCGATTTAAGGCAAATCCTTTGTAAAGTTGAAGAGATCCCTTTTGCAGGATGTGAAATTGTAAAATCCCGCCCTCAACTGATTGTTTTAGATTTTAAGATAGAAAAGAAAAATGTGTCTGAAAAAAATCAGGTTTTTGTCCTCAATCTAAAACTTCTTAAAAGAGAATTCCTTTAAATGAACTGGGTTTCCAAAGCAATATTATCCACATTTGCAATTGTCTTAACATTGCTTTTTACCTCTTGTAGCTCGCAGCGCAATAAAAACTTTGACCCCATTTTAACGAGCATAAACATTGTCGATCGCAACGGCATGTCTGAAATCATTAGTGCAGAAGATCGCCTGCAGCAATATGAGGGAGTCAATTTTTTAGAGCCGCAGTCTTTTCAAAAGGTGCTAAGGATTTATTCAAGAGACCCAAGTGGCAACATCCCCGCCTACGTCACAAGCTATCATCCCAATGGATATCCTCACAAGTATCTTGAAATTGTCAATGGGCGGGCGAGTGGAGTTTACTTAGAGTGGTATCCAAATGGGGTAAAAAAGATTGAAGCACATGTGATTGAGGGAATGGGAGATATCTCAAGTGGCGTTGAGTCTTCGTGGGTATTTGATGGATGTTCTAAGGTTTGGAAACCCTGCGGAGAGCTTGAAGCGACAATCCCTTACGTCAAGGGTAAACTTGAAGGTGTTGCGACCTATTATCACGGAAATGGCAATCTTTGGAAGATAATTCCCTATACAGACAATAAGATCTCAGGCCGCTTTGAAATTTATAAAGAGGATGACTCTCTTCTCCTAAGCGCCAACTACGTTGCAGGAGAAAAAGAGGGAGAGCTGATCAGGTATTGGGAGCCTGAAGTGGTTGCGGCAGAGGAATTTTACTCTAATGGACTGCTTGTAAACGGCTCTTACTACAGTAAAAAGGGAAAGCTTATTGCAAGCGTGACAGAAGGTAATGGGATAAAGGCGATTTTTGGCGATGAAGAAATTATCCAGCTTAGCGAATATCGACATGGGATGTTAGAGGGTGAAATTAAATGCATCGATTGCTACGGCAGAGTCTATAAAATCTACCACGTGAAAGATAAAGCCAAGCATGGAGAAGAGGTTACTTTTTACGAAGCTCCCCGCTTGCAAAAAACGCTTTCTCCTAAGCTGTTAGTCAATTGGTATCATGGCAAAATTCAAGGCACTTGTAAATCATGGTATGACACCGGAACTTTAGAAAGTCAACGCGAGATGAGTAACAATAAGAAAAATGGGCACACAACGGCCTGGTATCGAGACGGCACGTTGATGATGATAGAAGAATATGAGCAAGATAAGCTCATTCGCGGCGAATATTTTAGTAAAAAAGATAAAGATCCAATTAGTCACGTGAAAGAAGGCAGAGGCACAGCCACCTTATACGATAGCGAAGGCAACTTTATCCAAAAAATCAATTACGCTCAAGGGAAACCCATTGTAGAAAATTAGAAAACTCGTGTTAGAAATATAAATGTACATTAAAGGAGATCGTTCATGGCTCAAACAGATTTAGACAGAAAGAAGGCTTTAGATAACGCCGTTGGAATTATTAAAAAACAATTTGGCGAAGGCTCGATCATGTCGCTTGGAAAGCATTCAAGCCAAAATGAGCCAAGCGTCATCAAAACAGGAGCTCTTACCTTAGATGTCGCCTTAGGGATCGGTGGCGTGCCAAGAGGACGCGTGGTAGAGATTTTTGGCCCTGAGTCCTCAGGTAAGTCAACGCTTGCTTTGCATATTGTCGCCAACGCACAAAAAAATGGCGGCGTCGCAGTTTATATCGACGCTGAACACGCTCTTGATCCTGGGTATGCCACTAAAATCGGGGTCAATATCGACGATCTGCTGATTTCTCAGCCAGACAATGGGGAAGAGGCGCTTAACATTGCAGAGATGCTCGCAAGATCAAATGCAATTGATGTGATCGTCATCGACTCAGTAGCAGCCCTTGTGCCAAAGTCAGAACTAGAAGGTGAGATTGGCGATACGTTTGTAGGGCTACAAGCAAGGCTTATGTCTCAAGCGCTTCGCAAACTTACAGCAACCCTTGCAAAGAGCAACACGTGCGCGATTTTCATCAATCAGATTCGCGAAAAAATTGGCGTGATGTATGGAAGCCCTGAGACGACAACGGGAGGAAGAGCGCTTAAGTTTTACGCCTCAATACGCCTAGACATCAGACGCATGGCTGGAATTAAAGGTGGCGGTGAGTCGGCAGACGTTGGCAACCGCGTGAAGGTGAAAGTCGTCAAAAATAAGATGGCGCCCCCCTTTCAGATTGCTGAATTTGACATCCTTTTCAATGAGGGAATTTCTCGTACAGGCACGATTATCGATTTGGCAACAGATCTTAATATTATAGACAAGAAAGGCTCTTGGTTTAGCTACAAGGGGCAGCGCCTTGGGCAAGGACGAGAATTTGTGCGCGAAGAGCTTAAGAAAAATCCAAAGCTCCTCGAAGAGTTAGAGACCCAAATTTTAGCTCAATACAAAGACAAAAAGCCAGTTTTAACAAAAGCATCCTCTGATGACATTGCAGAGGCATTAGCAGAGTCTTTAGCTGAAGTGTAAAAAGCTCTAGTACTTTAAAGCCCTAGTACTTTGTAGCGCATGAGGCGTCGGCAATAGACAATTGCCGACGCCTTTATATCGTTAATGTTGCTAATTCTATGATATAAGAACATCCTTTGCCTTTTCAATTCGTTTCAAACTATTTTCAGATAAGCCGGCTTCTCGGCAAGGCCAGATATTTACTTAATTGCCAAGTTGGATTATCCTAAAATTTTCATCAATGGGAGGTTTTTATGGCAGCTGTAATGGGCCCTACAAGCACTATCCAAAGATATTGGCTAAAGCAGCCAGATGGCGATCCTTCTACACATGAGAAGAAGGCATTAGAGCAGGCAGAGACCATTAATCGCAAAATCAATCGATTTAGTGAAAAAAGCTTTGGATTTGCCAAAGCAGTCTGTCAAAGAGGAGAAGTAGAAGAGGGTATCACATGGAGAGTGGTTGTTTTTACCAAAGAGCTAGGAGACAAAAACTCAGATAAGCTTAAAAAAATCATTCAAGGCGAGATCAGCGAAGGACCACAAGAGATACGTATAAAAGACCCTCTTAATGTTCAATTGTTATTTGATACGATTGTACGCACGTTAGAATTAGTAGACAAGCACCGCAACGATATGGGAAGGCCTGAAAAACTTGAGTTAAAACTTAATAAGCTCATCGTCTATCTTGCCAAAACTTCCACTTGGCCCTACGATAGGCAACAAACGACAATCGAGGATGTGAATGCGGCTTTTAAAGAGTATCAAGAATACCTCAAAAATCAACATATTACCATTGCCAATCAAACTATATTTTTCAATTATGTGCGGCAATTGACTCATGACATCAATGCTCGTTCAATGAATATAAGCGATATCTGTCTGAAAATGAAGACAAAAGTCTACCGAAAAGAGATCTCTTGCGATAGCGATGAGTACGGGCGAATGAAGCAATTGATTGCACAAGGGATGAATATACTCTTAAAAGGCGATCAAGATGGGGATGCAATCGTTGGTTTTTGTATGCAAATGGCGCATAGTGCCTACGTATATAAGCCCGATGCAGATGTAGAGATGGCAAAAAGAGAGCTGCAAGAAGTGATTAATCGACTTGTGGACATTTTGAAGGGTAAAGACGTAAATGGATCGATGCCACTTCATGCTTTTGTGATCCAATTGATGCAAAGATTAACAGATCACTTAAGTGGGAAAAAGCCCATTCAAGCAGAGCGCGCATCTCCCTTAGCTTGGACTTTTGAAGCGCTTGCCAAAAGTCCTGAATTTATCAAATACATGCAAGGTTCAAATAAGGTCAATAATGCGTTGATGCAGCTTGCCAAGCAATTACTGCCTTTTGAAACTACAGGAAATGGGATAGCTGCGTTAATTGTGCTTTTAGCTAATCCTGAATTATTTTCAGACATTTTAAAAGATCAATTTGATGAAAAATTGAGTTTTTGCCATTTAAATCAAAAGCAAATTGACACTATTTTTTACCACTTAAATCATTCTCTTTTAGATAAAGAACATATATTTAGAAAGGAATATATTATAATCTATAAAAGATTTTTAAGTTTACTCGCTAATATCAATTATTTGCAGTTTTTAAAGCCATATGCAAAAGAGGCTGGGCATGATGGGCAACTTCGAGAAAGTTTGGCCACAATTGGTTATCCCTTTATGCGCGATCATTCCATTGCAACGGCGTCATTCTTTGGCAATCCTACCAGAAGAGCTTTAGAGCTTGAGAATAGACCTAACGTGCAGCGTACCATTGTGAGACTTTTTACCCAATACAGCAACAATCCTGTTAAAAATAAGCAACTCTTTCAAAAGGCTCTACAAAATGCGTTTGCTGATTTCAATCTTGGCTTTGAGGAAATAAGTGAGGAGATTTTAGGCAAGATTGGTGAAGTGGCGCCCAAAGGGATAAGAGTGACAGAACAAGGACAAAAACAGTTAATACCAGTTGAAGAGTGGCTTGGAGAAAGCGTTTTAAAGGTGTATCAAGTGATTAAGGCGTATGTGCTGCGATGCATTCCTCTTGTATGGATAGAGGAAACATTTGAAGAAGCTAATAACCTAAAGGATCGAATCTGTTTTTTCAATAACGATCTTTATGTCATCGAAAAAAATCACAATGCAATAAAACTTAAAAGCTTCATGAGTCATGAAATAGTGACAAAGCTGCCAAAGTCATTGCCAATTGCTTGCGTGGCAGGAGAGCTTAAAGAGAAACTGCAAAAATTGATGAATCCAAGGGTTCCAATAGAAAAACTACAAGCAAGAGAAGTGATTTCATTTCTTACGGAAAGTTACATGTCATTTCATAAAGAGCCACATATCATTAGGATCATTGAAGGGTTAATAGGAAGCATTTTCCAAAAAATGCAAGCGACAACAACGGTGTTATTTGTACAAAGAGTGAGACTTTTAGCAGACTTCCTACATGCCATAGCCCCATTTTTTAGAAAAATCGAGCCTCTTATTGAAAAGCGCTTTTTTATTGAGGGTAAGCTTAAAAAGGCAAATGCTCTCAACTTAATAAAAGCGGTACATATCTTTAATGCAAAAGAAGTGCCAGCAAATTTCCCGAATCTTGAAAAGGAGGGCAACATTGATTTGAGCCACGCTTTAGTCCAAAATCTAGCTAAAATGATTGCTTTCTTATGCACAGAAAATATCATCTCGATAGTAAAAAACTGCAAGCTTGTAGATTTGGTCAAAGTAAACTCGCAACTTGAGTATGTGATTGCCCGAAAAGCCGATCAGATGTCTTATACCAAAGAAGAATACATTCACTCGTTTTGTGAACGTAATAAAGGCTCACAAAAGGAACTAGAAAAAATTTTAGGAAATTTAGATGTTCCGGCGGCGTTCATTGAAAGGCATGAAGAGTATTTATCAACCCTTCCTGTCCCGATTTACTTTCTTTTGCCCCCCCAAGCCATTGCCATGCAAATAGCGTATGGGTTGCCTAAACATAATATCCTCATGAAAGTGGGCACTGGCCAAGGAAAAAGTTTAATCATTGCCTTTATAGCGCTTCAAATGGCTTTAAAATTAAAAGATAATCCGAAGGGGAAAGTCTTTGTATTGACCAGCTATGACCATTTAGCAAAAAGAGATGAGTCTTCTGGAAAGAATTTCTTTAAAAAGGATGGGATTGAAAGCCTTTGTATTTCTACAGTAGCTGATGTGCAAAAAATGACGAGCCACACCAAAATTATTTATGCTGACATGCACACAATAGAAGGGATCGTAAGAGAAATCGTCATGAAGCTATTTCAAAATTTAGCTTCCTTAGAGGATAAAGAGTTTTTAAAGGCCATATTTGGGCAAGACGGGGAAGAGCTTCAACTTATTTTAGATGAGGCAGACATTTTAATTGATGAGGGGCGCTTTAAGGATTCTTGGGGAATGGACATCCCAGTGAATGTTTTAAACGCCGCCAATGTCAAAGAGTTACATCTTTTTTGTCCTTTTTTAGTCGAGCGAACAATAGAAGCAGAAAAGTCATCGATTAATTTACTTGCGCAAACAACAAAAGTAGAAAAATCACCTAGTAAAATTGTGGAAAATTCCAATACAGGACTAGCATCGACTAAAGGCGCTTGGTATGACGTAAGTACGGGGTGCTATAGTATACCACCTTGTGCCCTTAGGTTAACACAACTGATTTCAAGAGCACAAAGGGTCGTTGGAGTCTCTGGAACTGCTGAAGCTAAACACGTCGAACTACTTCGTAAGCAAGATGCCATTTATTTGGAAATCCCTTCTTCGCAAAATCCTTTAGTCTTTAGTACCAAGTATCAAGAAGACAAAGAAACAATGGTCAGTGAAACCGAAACATACATTCGCTGTGTTGAAAAAAAGGAGTGGACGAACATCCAAAAAGAAGACGATGTGCTAGTGATGAGTCCTGCCTTCATGCAAGAGTATTGCAATGTGATCATTGCCGATATTAAAAAAGCAAGAGAAGTTCAGGAAACAGATTCTGGGACTTACCAAAGGCCTGTTATTTTATTTGAGAACGCCTATCAAGAGTATAGATTTGAAGGAAGCAATCAAGTCAGCAAATGTTGGGATGCAATAAGTGCAGCCATAACAGCCGCTGGGATACCACTTGAGATATTGACAAAAGATGTGGAAGATGACGATTTGCAAAAAATGGCACGATCTGGCGCAGTCACCTTAACGACGATTAAATATGCGCGTGGGGCAGATTTTAGGGTCAGCCGCAACATAGAAGAAGGGCTGCACGTGATAATTTTAAGAGATGAAATTGGAAGTAAGCGGCTCCTTGCGCAGATAATTGGCCGCACTGGCCGTATGGGAGGTAAAGGGTCTTATTCGGTCTTTGTTAAAGGCCCCTTAATCAAAGCAGATAACAAAACCGATGATCAATTAGCTGCTAACTTAGATACACTGCACCAACTGTCTTGTTTTTCAATTAATAAACTCCTTTCTTTTGATGCAGCAGAGAGCCGCTTTCCAATACGGAAGAAATGGTCTCAGAGTTGGCTGATGTTTTTTTGCAAACACTTTTCAATGCGTTTTTCAACAGGTCTGAAAATCGATGAGAAAGAAGCGAGAAATATTTTTGGAAAATTTTTTGATAAAAATAAGATTAATTCGGAGCATTTAAGTCCTTAATATGAAGGTAACAAAAGATACTTTAGGTAAAGAAAAAACGCCAAGCGAAAGACCGCAAGAAGCATCCGTTATCCAAACACCTACGTTTCAGAGGCGCGCTTTGCCTATGGGAGATGCCTCTGGAACAGCTAGATTACCTCTGCCTATATTTAGCGCGACGCACCTTCCCACGTGCGGTGAAGAAACTCTTTTCTTGGTCGCATCTCCCGTATTTAAAAAGGCCACTCCCCTTTCCAAAGAAAAAGAGCCAGAACTAAGGCTTTTACATGCTCAACGCGATGCTTTAGGCTTTCTTCCTACACCAATGCTCACTGCGAATGAAGTAGAGCTCGCTTTACTTACACCCCCTAAATTACAGGCAGAGGAACATTTAATCGCTGAGGAAGTTTTAACTCAAGCTCTTCAAGCCCCTCACTTTTCTGAAGATATCCCTCCTCCTCCTAAAGGCCTTAAGGAAGACTACAAAGATATTTCAAAGATCCTCAGTCAACAAAATCCGATTGTTGAAGGTCTTGATCGGTTCTATAAGTTTAAATCCTTTCAGGAAATCATCGAAGAAGCTGTAAAATATGGCTCAATTGGAGACATTCGCGCGCTAAATAAGCATAGTATACTCAAAACCAAATATTTAAAACAGGTGTTACAGCAGCTGTTTAAAGAGGCCACTTTTCTTTTGCCAAAGTCTTCTTCATTTGACTACACACTTTGCAACAATCAGGAACAAATCGATCTTTTTGCAAGCTTTTGTGAGCATCTGATTCAAGTGGAACAAATTGATGAGCTGAAGTTAAATCCCAATGCAATTATCTCGCACCTTTTTGGGTTTAACCTAGAAACGGCAGTTCGAGATGCTAAATTGACACAATCTCTTGAACCAGAATCACTTTGCAGTGGGGTGGGACATTTCCAGAGGGTGTTGGACCACCTCACTGCAAATGATTCTGGTTCAAGAGATTGTGTCAAGTTAGCGTCGCGGGCTGCCGTTTCTAGGTTTAAAGCACCCCCTTTTCTCGCCATGTACGAAGAGAAACTTTTAGAATTTAAAGACTTTATTTATTCTTATCTCTCAACCATCTTAGAGCAAGAAAAAAGGGAAAACCTGACATATGGAAATGAAATTAAAAAGCTAAGCGTTTTTGAAGAAAGCCTTTCTGCTTTAGCTAAGCACATTGTAGCTAAAGAATCTGCAATTGAAGCCCGCGTTTTCCATTCAGTAAAAGGCTTGAACTTACATCTTTGGCAAGATTTAGTGCCCCTTCCCTTCACTCTTGAAAGACCGGAATGTACACAAGAAGATGTTAATCTAGAAAAGCTTCAAGAAAGCCTTACCGCCCTTCAAAAGGGGGGCGCCAAGGCACATCAGTTAAAAACGTGCACCAATCAAATCCTTTCCCTTCCCGAATCCAATGCATTAGACTGCTGTACCAAGGCACAGTATATCTTAAATCTATCAGAAACCTACTTTAAACTTTTTACATTGACTGCATTAAAAAGGGGTGTTTTGTGGATGGAAGTGGCGATGGGCATTTTGAAAGGGAAAATCAAAGATGATGATCCTCTTGTATTAAAGTGCTATGAAGCAAGGGGCGCCAGCTTTCAGAAAATGGGAAAGCTACTTGAAGAAAAGGGGACGGCCGAAAAGGCGCTTGCTTTAAAAAAAATAGATGAAGCCTCAAGAGATTTTCGCCTCTCGTTCCCTCTTGCAAAAGAAGCCTGTCCTACAAATTTTGTGCGCCATTATAAACAAGGAAGAAGAGCTGCCACTTTGGATGAGGCGCTAGAAAAGTTTGATGAAGCCATTCATGGCGATCCTTTTTATGCTGAAAGCCATTATTATAAGCTTTTAAATCGCTTGGAAAATGGCCACCTAACAGAAGGCAGATTTCTTCATTCAACTTTTAAGTCTTTATTACAAATATCTGCTTTAAGACTCATTCCAACGTTAAGAGAAATCTTTTCCAATAAAATCTACAACCAAAAAAAAGCGCTTTTTCAAGTGGTTTTGTCTTCTCGATCAGCTCTTTTCAGCTTTGATGGAGATAAGCTTTTCATTAGCAAATCCAACCCCTCATTCTTAAACGAAATGCTCACGAAAGGAGCCAAGAAAATCCAAGAAATTGATCCTTCTAAACGAGGGAGCTATTGTACATACCCTGTATCTGAAGAAATGCTTTATACTTTAGTTTTGACATTTCAAGATCAAAATAAGCGGATCGGGGAAATTGAACAGGCCCTTACCCTATTTAAAAGGTTTGAGATCGCTTCCCTTTATAAGTCTTCGATTGCCGACGTAGCAGAAAATTTAACTAGCGATGCCATTTGTAAACGCCTTGATCAATCTTTGATTGAACAAGCAAAGGTTAATCAAGGCTTTTTAAAATCTTTGATTAATCTTCATCACTTTGCAATTGAAGGATACTGTGGCAAACACATATGCGGCCATGAAGATTTAGCGGCAGCACTTCTTTATACTTGTAGAGCCCTCGCTTTTTACGACCTATTGGATGATAAGGAAACGGCAAAAAAACTTGGGCTTTTGATTAAAAAGGGAGTGATTTATAAAAAATTGGGTCTTATTCGCAGTCAAGTGACGAGCTTGGAAGATGCTATTGCCTTTGGCAAAAAGGACCACGTGACTTACCTTAACCCATCTCTTCACTATACACTCGCAATTGCCTATAAAAACCTAAATCGCCTTGAAGATACAAAGGAGCAGCTCTACATTGTACTCAATACAAAAAAACGCTACCAAAAGCCTTCATCTCTTCATACAAAAGCACAAGAGCTTTTAAATACCATTGAAAATGGGGATGAGCCCAAAGGAAAGGAGTCCACCGATCAAGATGCTGATGTTTTAAAAGAGTTCTTAGAGAAAAACATACAAGATGAATGTCTACAAATTCTTTATGCCCATTATCAGGCTAATTCAGAGGTTCATAGCTATAGGAAAGTGCTCATTTGGGAAGAATTTGTGCAAAGAATCGCGAACGCAAAAACAGTGAAAACGTTTTGCGAGGCGATTTTTTCCTCTATTGAAAAGACTGAGAAAGTCACTTCCTTAAATCTTTATCGTTTGGCGCGCCTTACCAACATTGCTTACTGCGATGTGGCTATGTTGACACAAATAAAGACCTATACACAAGACGCTCTTAAAGTCTACCGAGAACAAGAGAGAAGAAAAGTAGACCAAGCTCTTGACAGAGTGCAGCTTACACAAGAAGGGCTCAAAAGGGAAATAGAATTTGAAAATTTTAAAAATCATCTTAAAGAAAAACTGTGTGAAGGGGAAAGGATAAGACCTAATAGCCCTATCAGAGCAAAAATAGCAGAGCTTGCTGCAAATCTTGTTGCAATCAAAATGGACCAAGTGGAAGTTGTGAAAGCATTGTCTGCAATTATGGATGAGAAGATCAGTGCTCATTTACACATTGTAGTAGAAGACCTTATTCCTATTTTAGAATTTGCTTTAGAAACAGACATTAAGCCTTTCGATTTTCAAAAACATGTTCTAATCGTCAAAGGAACCAATGTTTTCTTAAGTCAAGTGATCGACAAAGTAAAAGAGGCAATTAAACATCACCAAATGGATGTGTATACCGTGGAGTTCATCGGTGTCAATGTCTACATCGATGTCTCTTTTACACTTCACGGGATCAATTGCGCTTTTGGTGGGGATATAGAATTTTTGAAAAATGGGGACCAAAAGCCCCTTATAATTGACCTTTCAGGGGAGGCTGGAGTAAGAGGTGAAGAGGTTAAGGGAGATAATAAGGATGGCAAAAATTTTTTTGTGATGAAGGTGGCAAAGGGGATGATGGAGGGGATGGCAAAGGGGGAAAACGGGGAGGAGATTTTTGCATTTACCACAAAAAACGGCTGGTTGGATTTGACCCTAACATTATAGGCGAAATTAACTTAAATGGTGGAGTGGGAGGAGATGGAACTAAAGGGCAAAACGGGGGGAAAGGCGCTAAAGGGATAAGAGGAAAAGATGCTTCTAACGAGATTAAAAAGGGTGACCCTGCAGATACAAAATGGGGCCACATCGATGAGCGGCATGGATCCAAAGGCAAAACAAGTGGCTCTGGGGGCACGGGTGGAAATGGAGGCATTGGTGGAGAGGGAGGAGAGCATGGCAACATCTTGATCGAAACAGACTTAAATCATCTTAAAGACAAAATTTTAAAAGTCGATGGCAACAACGGGGATAATGGAGAACCAGGTATTGGAGGAGATGCGGGAGAAGCAGAGGTGGATGGATTAGATTGTTTCTTTGTCAAAGGGGGATGCTTTAGTAAACGACATGAAATACATGGATATGAACTCATCAGAACAGGGTCTTCCGATAGAAAGCCGGCAGGGTGGACAGACGGAGTTTCTATAGAAAAAATGAAGGAGAGAAATCAAGGCAAAAAAGGTGAGAAGGGAAAAACGAAGGAGGAGCAGGCAAAGGCAAGAAATAAAGCGCAAACACATCAAATAAAAAGAGAAAAATTTGTCGCCCATGTCAATGAACATTTAAGAACAGAGACGGCTGAAAATAAATCTAACGCCTTTGATGAGGTCACAAATCGTCTCGCAGTCGCAAGAGAAAATGCTGAAAGCGCAAATGAAGCACTTGCCTTACAGGAAAAAAAGCTAAAAAGCATCGATGAGCTGTATGAAAAGACCTTACAAATCATGCAGCAAACTGAAACGGAAGAAACTGTGCAAAAAGAGCACACCCGTCTTGCTACACTCACGCGCACTGAAAGCCAAGTTAGTCAACAAAAAGAGATTGAGGCCTTTTTGAAAAGCAAGGAAAGAGATAATGGCAATCTTATCCCATTTTTAAAATGCTCACCAATTCTTCGAAGAAAAGGTGTCTTTACGTTAAACCTAGAAACGGCAGCCCGCGACGCTAACTTAACACAATCTCTTGAACCAGAATCATTTGCAGTGAGGCGGTCCTTCACCAATCGGGAATGTCCCGCCCCACTGCAAAGTGATTCTAATTCAAGATCTTGTGCCAATTTAGCATCTCGAACTGCCGTTTCTAGGTTAAATGATGTAGATTTAGCTATACACGAAGTCAATATGACCCATGGGCAAAACATTCAATCAATTGCCAAACTGATCTTTCAAATTACACTCTTAAAAAGGCCATATGACGAAGACAAAAGGAAATGTCTTTGCACCTCCATCGTCAATATATTACAAGAGATCCATGTAAAATTTGCAGTTGAGCATTTTGATGAAGTGATAAAGGCCGCGCGAAACCTGCAGTCTGCGGAAAACTTAATGCGCGCTATCCAGAAAAAAGCAGAGGAGGTGAAAAGCTTTAATCAAACGCTTGATGAGGAAAGTGATGCCATTAACCGTTTTGCCGAGAAGGAAGCCTGGGAAAGTGTGGCAGAAGCCAAAATTTTAAAATATTTAAGTGGAGATCGTCTGCTCTTTCGATACCTTACGACTTCTTTAAGTCAAAAAGATGAAAAATATCTCTGGATCCTAAAACGACTTTGTCAAAAGGCTTTGACGATTGCTAAGCATCACGATCAAGTCCTTGCAACAAAAGAAATCGTGACCCACTTACTAAAAATTGGCAAAAGCGTCCTGCAGGACCTTAGCAGCATGATTCCAAACAGCAATCATGCCATAGCAAAAGAAATTTTTAAGAAATTTTTTGGAGATTGTCGCCAAGAATTGCAAATTAAAATTAAACTGCTGCGCTTTCAGCAGCGATGGCTGCTTGAAAATCTAAAAGAGCTATGTGCAGAAAAACTTAACTTTACAAAGCTGCAAAAAAAGCATGACACACTTACAGACATTTACTCTGAAAGCCTTAAGGGTTGGATCAATATTGCAGGGCACCTGCCAAAAAAGACTCAAGAGTTTCCAAGAGAGGCGCAGCTACCTGAAACAGTTGAAAGTAAACAGATCGATGTCTTGCGAAAGAAGGGGCTTAAAGCGGAAAGTTTAACTCGCTTTGAAGCGCATTTAGTCTCCTTACAAACCTTGCAAGGGAAAGTAGTCGATTTAAATGCCTTTTATGATGCTTTAGCTCGGATTTTAAATGACAAGGCTTCCTTTGGACTTGATGATCTCTTCGTGGCCTTAAGTTTACATTACAAAGATCTTAAAATAGTTCTAAACGAAATGCGCAACTTAAGCACTGACAATCTTGACGAAATTGTCAATTTAAGAAGCAAATATTTCAACGAAAAAAATTTACAAGTCAACGCAAACATTTATCTCTTTCTTGAAAATCGGCATCTTCATTTGCTTAAGGAAAGGTGCGTTGAGATTCTTAAGGGGAAGTTAGCAGAGGGACATGAGCAAATTGAAGAATGGGTTTTAACCAAGCTTCATAGAGCCAATCACTTCTTTAGCATGCAGGAGCACTTTCCTGAAGTTGATTTTTTAGCGCTGTCTGCTGAAGTCATCGTAGACCCAAAGTATTGCCAAGAAGACATTGATTGTGATGCAGATCTTTTAAAACATTGTGTCTCTTTCCTTTTGCCATCCGTTGATGTCGAAAAAAAGGAAGATTTGATTGACGGTTTAACGAAGGCTTTAAAAGACAAAAGCCATGACCTAGTTAGAGGCTATCTTTTTGTATTGAATTATGTCTTTCTTTCCACAAATCGCAATGTATCGACGTTATGGGAAAGATAGAGCACCATAGAAGCATTATCTAAAAAAAGACCATCGACTTCATCGATTGCAAGTGTGATGTCAGCATTTAAAAAGCTTTCGTGAATGACATTTTCATCTTCAAATTCAGTTAATAAGAGATCTCTTTGAAAAGAGGGAAGCTCTGCATACACCACTTGTACCGGTTTATTATCCACAAAATAGCGCTTTCTTCTCTCTTCTTCGCTATCATTGCAAGCAGTATCGCAATTGTTAGAAACGCTAAGATTGAAGAAGTCGTATAGTGCTTTTTTGTTTTTGGCATCCCTTTCTGCAAGCACTGACGACGTTGTTAAGATCACAACAGGCGCTTTTTGCATCGACTTTACAATGGCAAAAGAGGCAAACGTAATCGATTTCCCCTCCCCTGTGGACATTTGGGCTATTTTTCCAGTTGCCTTGCCGTTTTCATTTTTTCTTAACAGTAGCCAAACGGCAATCAGCTGTGAATCTCTTAAAGGGTGCTTTTCTACAAGCTCAACCCCTCTTGATGCAACTGCAATCGCTTGTTTGATTTTGTCTGGGTAATCAAAAACATTTTTGCCGCTATTTTCTTGCATCCAATCTAAAAGATAGGCTCGATCCTTAGTTTTAATCGACTCATAACGATCTTTAATCTCTTGAATCTCCTGCTTTAACACTCTATCACCTCCTAGCAAATGCTTAATGGATACATTGATTCCATCCGCTTCATCTGCCATAAGCTGCACTAGATCTTCAAGTTTTCTCTCTTGCGACCTTTTCTTTTTCGTCACAGCCTCTATTTCTTTAAACCACTCGCCAGATTCTGTTCGATTGGCTAAGATTGTGAGCGTTTCTTGATCCAGTTCCCAAGATTTTTTGGCAAAGTTGGCAATACATTCAGTGACGGCTGGATTGATAAATTTTCCTTGAAGAGCGCTTACCACTTCTCGCATGGCTTGCTCTTTTTTTAAGGTCTCAATTTCTAAAAGAGCGTTGATCAGTTTTTGGTGATGATGAAAATTGTCCAGATGTAAGCTTCCCATAATCCAAAGAACTGAAACAGCGTATTTAAATCCTTCAAAAGATTGGCTAAAGAAAGCTTGCATAAGCTTTGAATTGGGATTGCCAATTTCTTTGGCCATCATCGTTAAACATTCAAAGCTCACTAGATATGTGGAAATGAGATGGGAAAAGGATTCGATAGAAAAATTAAGCTTTCCTTGATTAAGCAGCGCTAATCGCTCTGCAATTAAACGAAGAATCGTTTCCTTATCCGAAAAGGTGACCTCAGAAGCATTGCTCAATTTTAAAAGCGCTTCTTCAAATTGCATTTGACATTTTTTTACTTTAGTCTCATTCACTTTCAATATATCCTGAATGAGAGTATCCTTTTGCAGATCGGTCATTTTTTCTTCAAATTTTAGCTCATTAAGGCTTAAGGCTTTTTTGGAAAGCGAGGGCACTAACATCTCATGGCAATGCATTTGCAACAAAGAGATCGCCCAATGATTTGAAAGTTTATGATCCAATACGTTAAATGCGCCAAAAGGAGACTGTAACCTTGGAAACACCCAAAAGAGTTGCATGAGCATTTGGATCCGAATAGGTTGCGGATGCTGAACAAAGTACTCAACTAATTGAGACAAAAGATCTAAGGTATAATCTTTTTCAATTGCAAAGCATTCAACAACCCCCTTTCTTAAGGAAGCGATCCTTGCATCTGTTACTTTTTGTTGCGCATGATCATAATTATCATGTCGATTCATTTTGTAAAGAGCAGCAAAAAACTCTTCGACTAGAGCTCTTTTTTGCGCTTCTTGCTTATCAAGTTCATCAATGACCTTAAGTAAGGGCTTATCTTCAATTATCTCATTTTCAGGTTCGTTTTTTTCGACTGCAGGTAGAGGAATTTCAAAAGCTTGAGGAATTTGATTGCGCTCAATGGATTGCCAATTTGCTTCGTTAGGATAAATCTTTTCAATTTCGGCCGCTTTAATATTTTGTTGAGAAATCACATTTTTTATCGATTCTATCCAAACATATAGTTTGTCAAGAGTGTCTTTTTTCCCTTGCTCTAACTCTTTTTTTATAAAATCTATTTCTTCATTGACCATGGCCTCATCGAATTTGCGTTTTAAAAGTAAGGCCGATTCCTCCCCAATCTTTTTCCCCTTAAGCAAGCTTAAGATGCAGCTTTCATATGCACTTGCATAAGGAATCAGACCTCTCCAGTAAAGCCTATTGAGCGCGCGCTTGCCTTCTTCACTAAATTCATTATTTGCACCTAAATCTCGATTAAGCAGTTGATGCAATTTATCTAGATTCGCGTCAGAACCAGCAGTGTGGTTGTAATTTTTCTTTAACCACCCACTAAAATGCAATAGGGCTTCTTCAGCTTTATGTTGCCTCATTTCTTTAATTAAAAATTCTAAAGCCTCCTCATATAACTGAAGGCGTGTATCTCCTTTTAGGTCCTTAAGATTTTCAGCAAAGTAGCGATCTAACATCGCTATCCATAGCTCAAAATGACTAATGTGCTTTTCAGGATCTATCGCATCAGATGCGCGGACAATCTCGCTTAACTTTCTTATGACAAGTGGCTGCATCTTTTGATATCTTTCTTTAGACTTTTCATCATTCTCTAAATATTGGCTATAAGTTTTTTCTAGTTGGTGAATAAGCTTTAGTTTGATTTGGGATACACACTTTAGCTGTATTTCCTTTTGAATTTCTTCATGTAAAGTTTCCACCTTTTTTAGAAGCGAAATCAACTGCTGCGTATTAAATGAAAAGTGACAAGTTGCTACAAGTAGCTGTGGAAGCAATTGAGAATAGTCTTGAACCTTTTCAAAAACTTGTACAAATAAAGTGGGTATCTTATTCCACACCTCTTCTGTAAGCGCTTTGTTATAGTCTTGAACTTGGCTCTGATTTATTTGCTCAATTTTTGCAGCTTTTACAATGAGGTGCTTTTGAAGATCTAATAAAGAGGTAAAAGCACTAAAAGGACCCTTATTAAATATAATTTTAGAAACTGCTTCTAAAGCGGAAAATCGATCATCTGCAGATTTTAAGAGATCGCCGACTTCCCCGATTTCATCAATGAGATCGGCGCAAGAAAAGGTCTTTTCTGGCAACTGCAGCTGGTCATTAAAGTAAGCTTTCGCCACTACACTTTGCCAGTGAATGGAG
>JABDAE010000051.1 GCA_013289325.1 Chlamydiota bacterium | reverse complement strand
AAGGGATTTTAGTTTCGAAAGAAGTCTATTTTCGTTTAGGGCCCTCTCTGAGGAAATTTTTCGATTCTGCTGTTTTTCTTCTACCGTTAATGGTTTTTTCTTACTCGATTTCTTTGGTAATTTTGTTCTAGCGGAAATTGCTGCTGAATTACGTTCGGAATATTTTCAGAATGCAATTTAATGTAGTTTATTGCATTCTGTTTCATTTAACTCTCTACTAACATGTAATAGGTATCACATGAGCGGATCTAATTCCATATCCACCCATTCAAGGCACTCAATGGACGGCTCAAGTAGTTCGAGCGATCCTCTCAATGAGATTATAGGAGAATTCTACAAAGCACAAGCTGATTCTGTAAAGATTTGCAGAGATTCAAGATTTAATAGGAGTGTGCCAGAAAGCACTTCTTGTAAGCCCATCAACCCAAAGATTTATTTTGAAAATGTAAAAGTTTTATTGAAGGATTCTCAGTCTTCAGAAATTGAAAAGTTGCGAAAAATTTATGAAAATATTTTTCTGTTTGCCGGCAGAACGAGTCAAAATCCAGGCTTTTGTTGCATCTGTTTAAACAAAGGATCTCTTGCCAATAGTCATATCATTCCAAACAACATTCTTTCAAGCTTTGGAACCACATTTATGCTAGCGCAGACACCGAATGAGATACGATCTGCTAACAATTTGGCATGGAAGCTTTTTTGCAAACCAAATTGCGAAGTCGAAAGGCTTTCAAAATTAGGAGAAAACGGCTTTGCAAATATCTTTCATAAATTTATTGAAGATGTCGTAGAAGGAAGAAACAATGGAAAATCTGCCCTTTTGGTTACCACTGATCAATCCATACACTACTGTATTGCCTCAATTATTTTCAGATACATTGTTGTAAGCGGCAAAAGAGATCTTGAGCTATTTATTAAAGAATATGGCGAAAAAGTTGAAGAGGCCTTCTGGAATCTGTTTTTCTTGCTGCGCAATTATGTGCTGGATAAAGACCACCAGCCACGCCCCCATATAGAACTATTCATTAATGAAGAAGAATTTAATAAAAAAACCATGCTCACATCCATTTGCACGACATATCCTACAGATTTACAAGAGTGCTTCACAACAGCACATTTTTCTTTCAAAGGATTTCATTTTCTTGTTGTTGAATCTTGTAAATTTAGAGAAGCTAACAAAGAGCTTCTTGATCTACCTGAAAATGGTTTTTCTCATGTAATAACATTTGACCCTCAAAAGATTGAAGTTAAAAAAGAACATGTTCTTAAACTTCCAAGAGCTGTCATTCGAGCACTTGAATTCGATTCCATTGTTTATCAAAAAATGCTTAAAAAGGTTAATGCCTGCTTTTTAGGATCGCAAACCAACCCTCAAGATCCTGAGCTAAAGCTCTTACTTCCACAGCATCAATTGATAAATCCGAAAGAATCTTACCTAAAATCAAACTACATAATACGTCTTCCTGATGAAATAATTTTTAAAAGGCAAAGTGATGGATCAGGTATCCTCAATTTTAACAACCCTGAAAAATACGAATTGCTATTTTGGCAAACAAAAGAAGTCTCTCAAGTGTGGCTTGTGCGCAATATACTGGCTAAACAAACATATGCCATTATCAATTGTTTTTGTGCAATTTACAACACCGTCTTTGGATTTTTCTTGGATGAAAAGCATTTAGAAAAAAGTGATTTTAAAGGTTTGAAAAAAAATCTGGGAGAAAAAAATAGGGAAGATCTAAGGAAATTTCTAGTTATGACTCCCATAAGCAAAACGGATCATAAGGGCATTGAGTGGATAACAAATGATTATGAAAACAATCTTCTGATTGCTTCATCGATTGTGCATTATTGGTTGAAAAACCTCCATCAGCTAAATAAATTACCACTCAACGCACTAAGAGCTACCTACCAGGGTAAATTATTCCATTTTATCGATCTGAAGCCATTCAATGACCAAGAGAGTCATTTACGATCCCTTGGAATGAACAGCGAGCAGATGAAAGATATCCTTTTAAATAAGGCGGAGGATAAAATAGTAATGGATTGGTTAACACCAAGAGAGAAAGAGACCGTAGCTGATGCGATAACAAGAAAACTTGAAGAAGTTGAAAATGTAGCATCACTTGAAAAGAAATTTATAGATTTTTTCACCACGATAGCTCATTGCTTAGGCCTTAAGATTAATATTTGGGTAGCTGATGTGATTAAGCCTGAAACCGTAATTCTAGCTAAAGAGATAGGCAACAACGATGTGGAATCAGAACTAACCCATCACATCTTATACGATCAGGAGTCAAGAACCTACCACAAGTTAGATTCGGTAGAGCCAACATTAAACCCCGAAGAAGAAAATCAATCTATCCTATTATCGATCGATTATTTAAAATACTCTTTAAAACTTGGGGCAAAACAAGAATTGGGGTTATAGAGAAAAGTATTTGTTTCAGACAGATTTAAAAGTGTATTTGCTGACCAGTCATACCACTTAGGGTCTTGTGTTGTAATAGAAACCACAATGAATGTAGATGAGCCTCATGGGCTTATTTACAGCCTTTAGCGCTTTTAAAAGCTCGCTTTCAAGTCCTTTTCGTGGGGGCGACGATGATGCAATCTATACCTGTTAATTAACCTAGATCCGGCAGTTCGAGATGGCAAATTAATGCAAGATCTTGCATTAATTTGCCATCTCGAACTGCCGGATCTAGGATTATCTATTTAAAGCTCCCTTGCAATAGTACTAAATGCCGTTAATGCAGCGCTACCAGGACTTGCGCCTCTCTGTATTGCATTTAACACCCAATCTTCCATCACTTTATTTTTCCCAAGAAGCTTGAATTGCATTATAAAGATATTAGCTTCCATTTTGTAACTAGTAATAGCAACATTTAATTCCTGGGAAGAGCGCTCTGCATCGCCACCCAATAAATAATTGAACATCACCTTTACAAATTTCGCCACAACCCTCGCTATCTTCACCATGAGATGAAAGGTTGCCTTTAGCGGTACCGTGACAAAATCACTTGGTTCGGCCTCTCTTGTGCTAGCATTCTCTACACCCTGGCGAACCGCTTGTTCTGTTCTTTCTACACATCGTCTCAAAAAACTTCCTATTCCCATATAATCCCCATAATTTTTTTTTAGGAAAACTTCCTTGGCTCATGCTACCTCATGTGGATTAAGATTTAATAAAGAAAGAATTTTACAAAAAAAATATTCAAAAGCAAAGGCAACTCGCCTCATCAAAACGATAGGGAAAACGTTAGTAAACATCCCTTAAATAGCGCTTAAGTGTTCTTAGTGTCTTAACGTACGCTTTTGCACTGCTCTCATCTAAGCCGCCATGAACGCGTACGATTTCATGCAGCGCTGCGTCGACATCTTTTGCCATATGCTGCGCATCGCCGCAGACATAAAGATATGCCCCTTTTTCCAGCAAGTCAAAGACCTCTTTCCCCTGCTCTTTTAAGATGTGTTGGACATACACTTTTTCTTTTTGATCCCTTGAAAAGGCAGTATCGAGGCGAAGTTGCTTAAGCGTTACAAGTTCTTGCCAATAGCTTTGATAGTAAAACTCATGCTCTTGATGCCGCTCGCCAAATATTAGCCAATTATGGCCTTTCGCTTTACGAAGCATCCTCTCTTGCATAAATCCCACATAAGGCGCAACGCCTGTGCCCGGCCCTATCATGATGATGGGGGCGTCATCATCTTCTGTCAAATGAAAGTCTTTGCTCGGTTGAATGTAAATCGGAACAACTCTTTGATGTAATGGAGCAAGGCAACAAAGATAATGGGTGGCAACGCCGCGCCTAATGTGACCATTGCTTGTGTAAATAAGCTCTGCTACCATTAAGTGCACTTCATCGCCTACCGCTTGCATAGAAGATGTGACAGAATAAAAGCGCGGTAAAAGCGGCTGCAACAGATCGCAACTCTCTTGAGGTGCAAATGTAACTTCGCTATTTTCTTCAAGAAAATCCCATACTTGGCGCTCTTGCTGATAGGCTTTTAAGGCCTCTTTTTGAGAATCTTGTAAAAGAAATGCAAGGCGCTCTTTTTTTTCAGGATGACTTTGCCTTTTTTCTACCTCTTCGATTAATTTTTTAGACACTAAGGCGAGATTGAGATGCGTTGTCATATAGTCTAAAATCGGGTAAGACTTTACCCTTGGCCTATCCTGAACGACTTCCTTTCCAAGGCATTTCATCGCGCAAAGTGTCTTTGCCACATGATGCGGATCGTTAGCGGGGGCAATCGCTACGCTGTCTCCTACGCGATAAGTGATGGAAGACTCCTTAAGACTTAAGACAATATGCTGTACATTCTTCTCAGAAGATGTTGAGCTCAATCGGTAGCGTGCCGTAATCTCTGCTAAAAACATATGACTTTTATTGTAGCGCGTCTCTTCCATCTGCCTATTTCCTATTACCGAAATATTACGGTTCTTCAAACATAAAATCTAGTTGAATAAACGGATGATAAGCAATTCCCTCTTGCAACAAATCTTTAAGATGGGCTAGAATGTGGGAGCAATCCGCGGCCATGGCGGAATTGGTAGACGCGCTAGATTCAGGTTCTAGTCGAGGCAACTCGGTGGATGTTCGAGTCATCTTGGCCGCAAGCTACCACAAACAAAGATCACATGAAAAACAACAAAGAATACCCTTACGATATTAAGCTTATTCGCAATTTTTCCATCATCGCTCATATCGATCATGGAAAATCAACGATTGCCGACCGCTTATTAGAGTTAACAAATACAGTCGCAGCAAGAGACATGCAAGCCCAGGTGCTCGATGCGATGGATCTTGAAAGAGAGCGCGGCATCACGATCAAGGCACACCCTGTGATGATGCATTATACAGCAAAAGATGGCACGATCTACCAAATCAATCTCATTGATACGCCAGGACACGTCGATTTTGCCTACGAAGTGTCAAGATCGCTTGCCGCATGTGAGGGCGCGCTTCTCGTCATTGACGCAGGGCAAGGGGTTCAAGCGCAAAGTCTTGCCAATGTCCATCTCGCCCTCGAAAGAAACCTTGAAATCGTCCCCGTCATCAATAAAATAGACCTTCCCGCTGCAGATGTTGAAGGGGTGAAAAAGCAAATTGAAGAGGTCATTGGCCTTGATGCCTCAAACGCCATTGCATGCTCTGCTAAGGCAGGTATCGGCATCCAGGATATCTTGGAAAGAATTTTAATTGACATCCCCGCACCAAAAGAGCCCACAGACGATATTTTAAGAGCTCTTGTATTTGATTCCCACTACGACACCTATCGCGGCGTCATGGTTTACATTCGGGTCATGTCCGGAGAAATAAAAAAGGGAAGTCTCATCAAAATGATGGTGAGCGATAAAGTCTTTGAAGTACTTGAAGTCGGTGTCTTTACGCCAAACGAATGCCCATCTGATGTGCTAAGACCAGGAGAAGTTGGCTACATCATAGCCAACATCAAAGCGCCTGCCGACGTGAAAATCGGCGACACCATCACTTTGCAAAAAAAACCAGCAAGCACTCCCTTACCCGGATTTCGCCATATCTCTCCCGTAGTCTTTGCCGGGATCTATCCGATTGATTCTACCGATTTTGAATCGCTTCGCGATGCGCTTTATAAGTTGCAATTAAACGATGCCGCCCTTCATATCGAGCAAGAAAGTAGCACAGCTCTTGGTTTTGGATTTCGTTGCGGCTTTTTAGGTCTTTTGCACCTTGAAATTATCTTTGAAAGGATACAGCGCGAATTTAACATCGATATCATCTCCACATCTCCAAGTGTTGTGTATCGCTTTACCTTAGGCGATGGAAGTGTTAAAGAGGTCGATAATCCCGCCCACTATCCAGATCCTGCCAGCATCGAATGTGTCGAAGAGCCGTGGGTAAAATCCCACATCATCGTCCCATCAGAATATCTGGGAGCTATCATGGGCCTTGGTATGGATAAGAGAGGTGTTTTGACAAAGACTGAGACATTAGATACAAGACGGCTCCTTTTGACCTATCGCCTTCCGATGAATGAGATCATCACCGACTTTAACGACAAGTTAAAATCGATCACTAGAGGATATGGTTCATTTGATTATGAGTTTGAAAACTATGAAAAAGGCGATATCATCAAACTCGAAATTCGAGTCAATGATGAACCTGTCGATGCCTTTTCCTGCCTTGTCCACCGCACAAAAGCAGATGGCAAAGGCAGGGCAATCTGCAAAAAGCTTGTAGAAGTGATCCCTCAACAGTTGTTTAGGGTACCTATTCAAGCTGCCATCGGCGGTAAGATCATTGCAAGAGAGACAATTAGCGCCATCACAAAAAATGTCACCGCAAAATGCTATGGCGGCGATATCAGTCGCAAACGAAAGCTTTGGGAAAAGCAAAAAGAAGGCAAAAAGCGCATGAAGGAAATTGGCCGGGTCAACATCCCTCAAAATGCCTTCATGGAGGTCTTAAAGGCAGGAGACTAAGCATGCAAGCATCACCTTCGATAAGTTCGATCTTTTCCCCTCACGAACTTCAATCCCTTGACCTGTTAAAGCTGCCCAAACATATTGCCATTATTCCAGATGGCAACCGCAGGTGGGCAAAGCTGCACCGTCAGCTTCCAAATATTGGGCATGAAATGGGCGCTGAATCTTTGATTGAAATTGTCAAAGCGGCAAAAGAAATCGGCATTAAAACCATCACCTTTTACCTTTTCTCTACAGAAAACTGGAACCGCTCTAAAGAAGAGATCCATATTCTGATGGGCCTCTTACAATATTTTTTGATAACAAATCGAAAACAGATGTGTGAGATGGGGATTCGGTTTAATGCCATTGGGGATCTATCAGCACTTCCCAAAGAACCTTTAGATGAAGTGAAACAAACCATTGCAGACACATCCTCTTGTCAGGAAATAAATATGGTCGTTGCACTCAATTATGGAGGGCGCGACGAGATAAAAAGAGCCCTTCGCAAAATTGTCGATGCTGCATTGCAAAACGAGATTAAAGCAGGTGATGTCACCGAATCTCTTATTGCAAGCCATTTAGATACAGCTCCTTTTGGCGACCCGGACCTTTTCATCCGCACAAGTGGAGAAAGCCGCCTTAGCAACTATATGCTCTGGCAGCTTGCATACGCTGAAATTCACTTTACAAATGTCCTTTGGCCCGATTTTAAGTCGACTCATCTTTTAGAAGCAATTTTAGACTACCAAAAGCGCGAAAGGCGCTGGGGCAATTAAAGGAGCTAAAAAATTATGAACCTTTCAAATAAAATGAGTTCCCTAAAGCAGCGGCTATTAGTCGGATCTGTTGTATCTGCAATAGTGCTTTTTGTGATTGCTTTAGCCAATAACGCCTACTTTAAACCCATTACAATGGGAATTACCACTTTAATCATCGCCTATTCCATTTGGGAATTTCATCAAATTTCCCATAATAAAGCGCAAAAGCCGGCGGTTTTTCTAAGTCTTATTGCAGCAATTGCCTACGCTATTTCCGTAGCCCTCTCTACGCAATATGTCGCCTGTAAGGAGCTGCCATCACTTGTGATATTGGCTTCATTGATTAGCTTTTTTGGCTATTATTTTCTTAAGGGGGATTCTCCTTTCTTAAATCTTGCAATTACCCTTTTTAGTTTCGTGTACCTCGCTATTCCCTTAAGTTGCATGATCGCCATCACATATTTTTTCACATTAAGTGGCGAGCAAGATGGCAGATGTTGGATTGTGTATTTGATCGCCGTGACGAAAATGACTGATACTGCTGCTTTTTTCGTGGGAAAAAGATTTGGCAAAACAAAATTTGCCCCCTTTATTAGCCCTAAAAAAACCTGGGAAGGAGCACTCGGAGGACTTGCCTCGGCCTGTGTGATTAGCACTCTTCTCACCTTCGTATTTAAACTTCTAAATGCCCCTTTTTCCCTTACGCTCTTTCAAAGCATTTGGATGGGAGCTCTTTTAGGAGTTCTTGCTGAGTTTGGCGATCTTGCTGAATCGCTTTTAAAGCGGGATGGCGGCCTTAAAGACAGCAATCATCTTCCCGGTCTTGGCGGCATATTGGACATGGTCGATTCCCTAGTCTTTACAGCGCCCTTTGTCTACATTTTTCTTAACGCAAGCTTCAGATAAAGATCCCCCCTTGCAAAAATGCTTGAGAGATACTTAAGTCCTGTGTTATATATAGCTTTCTTCAAAAGCCATTCCAAAAAAAAAGAAACTTATGATTATCACAATTGACGGCCCAACAGGCACAGGGAAAAGCACAATTGCCAAACGCCTTGCAAGAGAGATTGGCTACATCTATTTTGATACGGGCGCCATGTATCGCTGCATCACGTACGCATTACTTAAATCAGCAATCGATATTGAAGATCCTAAAGCTTTGCAAAGCTTCTTAAAAGATTTTAAATACGAATATAAAATTTTACGCGGAGAAAGAAGTTACTTTGTCGATGGCGAAGATGTCACCTTAAAAATTCGCGGATTTGAAATCACTTCCCACGTTTCCAGGATTTCAGCAATCGCAGCTATTCGCGATAAACTCATCGCTTTGCAAAGATCATTAGCTAAAGGGGTCAATTCTGTTTTTGAGGGAAGAGATATGGGATCAACTGTCTTCCCGAACGCTGAAATTAAAATTTTTCTAACTGGAAAAAAGGAAGTGCGCGCTTTAAGACGCCTTCAGGAATATCAACAAAAGTTTCCGGTCGAAGGAGCCAATTTGACACTTGAAGGAGTTTTAAAGGAGATGCAGACGCGAGATGAGCTAGACTCAACGCGAAAAAACTCCCCATTAAAGCAAGCAAGTGATGCCTTTGTGATCGACACTTCAGATTTAACCCCAGAAGATGTGATCCTAAAAATACTTGAATATAAAGATTCCCTCAAAACCCGCTCTAAGTCAATTTAGGCAATTTGAAATGGAACAATTGCCTCATTTTCAGACCTTTAGATCTCAAACCATTAACTCTCAAATCATTAACTCTCAAACAATTAACTCTCTTGGCATCGATGGCGTTTTATCCCCTACATGCCACTACCGCATCTCAGATCAAGACCTTTTGAAAGGTTATGAAATCATGACACTCACCCGCTTAGTCGATGAGCGGATGATCACTCTTCAAAGGCAAGGCCTGATCTCATTTGCCTTAAGCTCTTTTGGCGAAGAGGCTTGTGCGGTTGCAAGCGCTGCTGCCTTAAATTTTTGCGATTGGATGTATCCCCAATATCGAGAGCCTGGGGTGATGTTTTATAGAGGCTGGTCCATTCAAGAATATATCCACCAAATGTTTTGTAACAGCCACGATTTAAATCTAGGGCATCAGATGCCCAATCATTTTGGGGCAAAATCATTAAATGTCGTCACAGTGTCCTCTACCATCGCAACACAAATCCCCCATGCTGCAGGATGTGCCTATGCAATGAAATTACAAGGGGAAAAAAGCGTTGCGATCGCCTACTTTGGCGATGGAGGCACCTCAGAGGGTGATTTTCATGCTGGTTTAAACTTTGCCGCCGTAAGAAAAGTCCCTGCCATTTTCTTTTGTAGAAATAACGGATACGCCATCTCCACACCTGTTTCAAAACAGTTTGCATCAGATGGCGTTGCCCCAAAGGGAATTGGCTATGGCATTGCGACCTTTAGAGTCGATGGAAACGATTATTACGCAGTTCATGAAATCACGGCCAAAGCCAAAGGTTTATGCCTAGAAGGAAAGGGCCCAGTGTTAATCGAAGCAATGACATATCGAAGAGGCGCTCACTCAACCTCTGATGACCCCTCTCTTTACCGCAAAGAAACTGAAGTAAAGGAATGGGAGGCAAAGTGTCCAATTCTTCGCTTAAAGCGCCACCTAATGATAAAGGGACTTTGGGATGACAAGCAGGATGCTGCCATGATAGAAAAAATATCTCAAGAGATAAGTCTATCTATTGACGTCGCAAAAGCCGCACCCGCCCCCCCTTTACAATCGCTTTTTGAACATGTCTATTTCCAATCGTAAGGTTTTGCTATGCCGATTATGAATATGATTCAATCCTTAAACCTCACTCTGCATCAAGAGTTTGCAAGGGATGATAAGCTTTTGACATTTGGAGAAGATGTTGGAGCCTTTGGAGGGGTGTTCAGAGTCACTGCCGGCTTGCAAGAAAAGTTTGGCGAAGATAGATGTTTTGACACCCCCCTTTGTGAACAAGGGATCATCGGCTTTGGCATTGGAATTGCGCAAAAAGGATTAAAGCCGATTTGCGAAATACAATTTGCCGACTATATTTTTCCAGCCTACGATCAGATTGTCAATGAGCTTGCTAAAATGCGCTACCGCTCAGGCGGACAATATTGCGCTCCCCTCGTCATTAGAACCCCATATGGAGGAGGCATTCACGGGGGACATTACCATTCACAATCCCCCGAAGCACAATTTCTACACACTCCAGGACTAAAAGTTGTTGTCGCCTCAAGTCCTTACGATGCCAAAGGCCTTTTAACTGCCGCCATCAGATGCCAAGATCCTGTATTATTTTTCGAACCTAAGAGAATCTATCGACAAATTAAAGAAGAAGTGCCGATGGAAGAGTACGAAATTCCTTTAGGTGTCGCTAAAATACAGACAATGGGCCATGAAGCGGACCTTCAAGCAACTCTTATCGGATGGGGCGCTCAGCACCATCAGAATATGGAAGCGGCCAAACAACTTAACATCTCGCATGGAATTGGGATAGAAGTGATCAACCTGCGCACACTCAATCCCCTCGATATTAACGCCATTACCTGCTCCGTTCAAAAGACCGGGCGCTGTCTAATTGCCCACGAAGCCCCAAAAACACAAGGCTTTGGCGCCGAGATCGCGGCTTTGGTCATGGAACATTGCTTTTTATCGCTTGAAGCTCCTGTAGCAAGGTGTTGCGGACTAGATATCCCTTTTCCAAATGCATTAGAAGCCGATTATCTTCCCGATGCAGCAAGAGTTGTGCAAGCGATGCTGGATCTCATTCGATATTAGACCTTAGGGAATCTCCAGATCGAATAGTCCCCATTTTTTTATCAGCTGCTGGTAGCGCCCATCATGTCTGACACTTTTAAGCTGAGTATTAACATCTTCAATTAATCTAGTTCCAATAGGCGTATCAAGTGCAATTAAACGCAAGCCCTCATCGGTAAGGGATGGAAGAGCCACCCTTAATTTCCCTTTATAAAGGCTATCTAGCAAAATATGCGCTTGCGTTGCCTCCACGACTATTCCATCTATACTTCCGCGAGAAACTAGTTCAAAACCTTTATTGACGTCTTTGTAATGGACAAAGTTGACATCTAAAGGATTAATCCCCTTCTTTTTAAAAATGGTAAAAGGAGGAGGAGAACTTGCGCTTACACTTATTGTCGCGCCTTCCATATTTTTAAGCGTATTGATCGCTGTACTAGAGGGCACCACCAACACAAGGCCCGTCTTAAACAATGGATCAGAAAAAAGGTATTTTCCTTGAATCAATGAATCGGGGCGCGTGGCCGAGATCACAGCATCAAATGAGCCATCATCAAGACCTGCTAAAAGAAATGAGGGACTTGATTCAAGCCACGCCACCTTAATCTCTGACTTTATTGCAATTTCGCCGATGAGATCGTTCATGAAGGCCACAAGATAGCGCTCTCTGCCATATAACTGGATAGGATACCAACTTGAGTCCCGCCCGATGAGATAGATCTCTTTTTTGCTCACATGCTTGTGATAGCAAGATTTTAATCCCAGAAAAAGAAGAAAGGCCGACAGCAAAAATAAAGCTGATAGCACTTTTTTATAAGGGTACACCCTTGCAAGAAATTGATTTAATAAATTCGACATTTATCCAACATACTATATTCGTGACGGATGCGTTCGATAACCCCCTGATCTGGAGGGCAGGACACAAGGCCCCAAATTGTATCAGAGTACCTTTTTATCGATGTGTCGGTTGAAAATGCCCCCATCCCCGCCATATTCTGTATGGCATATTCGGCCCAACGGCTTGGAGTTTGATAAAGACTTTCCACCTTCAATTGCGCATTATAATACTCCTCCAGATCTTTTAAAACAAAATATGGATCTTCCTCGAGAAGCTTTTTATATAACTTGCAAAAGATCTCATGTTCCAGATCGTCCATGGCAAAAGATCGATCGATTAAGCTGTTTAATGCCCGTTTGATCTTTGGATTCGTCTCATAGATCTCTTTGGGATTGTAACCAAAATGGCGCAAGGTTTCAATCTCTTTGTGGCTTGTGCCAAAAGTAAAAGGCCAATATTCTGCTGAAATTGCCTCTTTCATCTCAATGTTTGCTCCATCATCTGTCCCAATCGTTAAAGCTCCATTGATCGCAAGTTTCATATTTCCAGTCCCTGATGCCTCAGTGCCAGCGGTTGAGATCTGCTCCGAAACATTGGCAGCTGGAATAATCATTTCAGCTAAAGACACATTGTAATTTTCCAAATACACAACTTTTAGCAGCAAAGACGTGACCGGATCCTTATTTAGGCGACGTGAAACGCAGTAGATCAAACGTATGATATCTTTTGCAGTCTCATAGGAGGCGGCAGCTTTTCCTGCAAAGATAAAAGTGCGGGGAAAGCGCTTACGTTTTTTTTCCTCTTCATTAGGATGAGAGAGGTCGTGATATAACATGATGATATGCAAAAGATTTAACAGCTGCCTTTTATATTCATGCACCCGCTTTATCTGGACGTCGAAAATGGAATCGGCATCAAGAAGCGGCAAATGGCCACTTGGCTCCCCTATTTCACTTCGCCACCTGCTTTCA
This sequence comes from Chlamydiota bacterium, assembly GCA_013289325.1. Lineage (GTDB taxonomy): Bacteria > Chlamydiota > Chlamydiia > Chlamydiales > Parachlamydiaceae > JABDAE01. Next base: position 6,018 of record JABDAE010000051.1, on the reverse strand, counting down.
CGTGTGATATAATCGATAAGGCGAACTTTATTTCTCTTTTTTATCGCCATAAATTCCACTTGCGTATTTAGATCTGTTGCAAATCTTGCAAGGGACTTAATTTGTGAAAAATCTTTAATCCAATCACTGCCAATGCGATTTGTAATGAGTTTGGCAAGTTCAGGATTGGACTGCAAAAGCCAACGCCTTTGTGTCACGCCATTTGTCACATTGCAAAAGCGCTCTGGGAATATTTCGAAAAAATCTTTAAAGACTCTATGTTTTAAAATTTCGGTATGCAGCGCTGCAACCCCATTTGTACTATGGGTGCCGGCGATGCAAAGATTTGCCATTCTCACTTTATTATTTTCAAGAATGGACATCCTTCTTATCTTTTCCTCATCGCCCGGAAACGCAAGACGGACACCTGCGCAAAGCTCATAATTAAGCCGTTCAATGATTCTATATTGGCGCGGTAGAAGATGATACATCAGGGATTGATCCCACTGCTCAAGCGCTTCCGCTAATATAGTGTGGTTTGTATAACTCGTGACTTCTGCTGTGATATCTTTTGCCATCTTCCATGGAATATCGTGATGCGCTGTCAATATTCGGATCAACTCCGCAATCACAAGTGCTGGATGTGTATCATTGATCTGAATTCGCACCTTATCGACAAAAGATCTAAAGTTATCGTGAAATTGTAGGTAGTGGCGGATAATGTCTTGAAGGGTCGCTGAAACAAGTAAATACTCTTGTTTTAAACGCACCCTCTTTCCGGTCTCATGATGATCGCTTGGATAAAGGACGTCTGTTAACGCGGAATTTTCTGCTGCCTCATCGAGTCTTCCCGCATTATATCGCTGCAGGCGAAAATTGTGGGGCGATTCTTTGGTGCTCCAAAGACGAAGCGTGCCAACGGAAAAGTTTTTATGCGTGCTATAGCCTACTATCGGAATGTCGTAGGGAAGCGCAAACACCTCTTCGTAATTTTTTAGTGTCATGATTTCATCGCCGTGAATATTGGTCTCTTCTCTTGTTTGACCTGCATATTTCACAATCACTTTGCGCAAATCTCTTCTAAATTCCCATGGATTGGCATTCAGCAACCAGCAATCTGGCGCCTCGATTTGCTTTCCTTCCCAAAGCTGTTGCTCAAAAATTCCATACTGATATCTTAACCCATAAGCTCTTGCCGGATAGTCAAGCGTTGCAAGAGAATCTAAAAAGCATGAAGCAAGCCTACCAAGCCCCCCATTGCCAAGCCCCGGATCTGGCTCTTGTCTGATGATATCGCTTAAATTGCGCTTCATCTTATGCAAGGCGAGCTTGACCACTTCTAGATCATTTAAATTAGAGATGTTGCTACTTAAAATCCTTCCTGGAAGGAACTCCATGGAGATATAGTACAAGGTGCGCACGTCTTTTTCGTTATAAGTCTTTTCGGTCGCAAGCCAGTTGATCATGATCTCTTCTCGCAAGGCAAGGCAAAGCGCGCGGTAGAATTCTTCACTATTAGCAACATCAAAAGATGTGCCCATCGTAGTTAATAAATAGTGCTTGACCTTTGTCACTAAAACGTCTGCTTGATAGTCTACATCGATTGGCATGGGGAAATTAAGTCTCTTCTTTTACGGGTTATGTCACTTATCCTACATGTAGCGACTTTAGTGAATTAAAGGCTAGAGAAAATGACTGGACAACTCCCGGCCAGTGTCTAACTAAGTAGAACTATCGTTGATAGAGCCTCTAACGTCAGTCACAGTCCCTTTTACTAAAGTATTGCCGGATGCACTTTCCTTTAGCAGTTGCATCAACTGTTTTTTCTTTTCACGCTCTGATGATCCTAGAAACGGCAGTTCGAGATGCTAAATTGGCGCAAGATCTTGAATTAGAATCACTTTGCAGTGGGGCGGGACATTCCCAAGTGGTGAAGGACCGCCCCACTGCAAATGATTCTGGTTCAAGAGATTCATGTCAAGTTAGCGTCTCCAACTGCCGTTTCTAGGATGATGTGGGATGAAAGAGAATATCTAGATAGCCATTCACAAGCTCTTCGTGCTTTTTCATCCCTTGCCGATCGTTAAGGGGTATTTCCCCTAATTTCCTAAGCAGTTGCATATGCAAGTCCTGATCAATCTTCCAGTATGGCGGCTTCAAGACAGCGGATGACAAATTAGGAGAAACGGAATAAGTAGAAACCGAGGGGTCTAACCAGATCGCTGCCTCAATTGGATGGATGTGAGTCGCTATTTTTAATATTTTTAGAGCTTCCTCTTTAGAGACGTTATCTGAAGACAAAATGCATATTACATTCATATTACTATGTAAAGCTGTTTCAAAAGCTGTGAGAAGCCTCATCTCCATATTTTTAGCATCCTCTTTCTCAAATTTTAAAGCATCTATGAGGCTAATAACACTGTGAGGATTTTTCTAAAACATGACTCCTTGCCTGATCGATGGGGATTTTTAGAAAATTAAAATCGCATCAGAGACTGCATTGACGTTTTTGCCATCTTCTGCAATTTTACCATAAGGGTCGTTGATCACCTTACCCTCGACTACCATGGTCGAAGATCTACCTCCACATAGATTTAAAGCTTCAATACAACCTAAATCTAACATGAACTTTGCCAACTCTCGTATAGTCATTCCTCCAAAAAGCCCCTTAAAGCTGCCATCAACGACGACAAATACCCAATTACCATTCTCCTTTATCCCAACTGCTGTTCTTGCATGCTTGTTATTCAAAAATGATTTAAGAGTTTGTTCTGCTTCAAAATCTTCAATTAAATGGCCGTTTCGCACGAGCACGGGAGTTCCTCCGACTATATGAGGTAGCGCTCCCCACATTTTAGAAGTTGTATAAGGAGGAGTAGACATTGGAATCACTTCGATTTGATTATTAGCAAGACTTTCTTGAAGCGAGTTGTGGGTTAAAATTCTATCAAAGATGACTTGATGATTTTCATCAGACCATCCGACTGCCCCTCTCCCGACTGCCCCTTTTGGGTGAGTAGGAATTGAGTGCCACTGATTATGAATTTTCAAGGCGCCGGCTGGCGAGCCATTTTTCTTGTAAAAGCCGCCGTTAATGGCGGCTATTGCTTGATTGCGATGAGCAAGAGTCGCAACGGTTTCCTTGCCCGCCTCTTCAGATGCCTTAACCGGCACAATAAGATGTTCTTGAGGATTGACGGTAAGCACATGGACAGATGTAAAGTATCCATCAGACATCTTATTATACGTAACAGCACTCGTATCCGAAGGGCGGCACCCCAAAAATAAAAAAATAACCAAAACTTTTGAATAGAAAAATTTCATCTAGGTTTGCCGTCCGTCATGGATACATGAAATAATGACAATTACGCAATTCTTAGTCAAGAGAGGATTCTTTAGACAATACAACCCCTTTTGTTATCGTCGAACCGCTTAGAACTTTCTCTTTGCCAAGAAGTAATTTCGGTATAGAATGTGAAAATTAACTCGTTTTAATGGGGCACCCATGCAATCCTTAACTTTCCTGACTCAAACAGCTAAAAAGGCTGGATCTTACCTTCTAAAGCACTACAAAAACTACCCTTATATCGAAAGAGGCCTTGCAAAAGAGATTTCGACAAAGCACGATCTCGCAAGTGAAAAAATCATCTTAGATGCCTTAGAGGAAAAATATCCTACTTATAATCTTCTTTCAGAAGAAAGAGGGTATACAGATAGAGGGAGCGCCTACACTTGGATTGTCGATCCTCTCGATGGGAGTTCAAACTATGTCAATGGAAACCCGTTTTTTGCGATCTGTATCGCTCTTGCTCACGAAAACACCTTGGAGATGGGGGTCGTTTATGCCCCATATTTAAAAGAGCTCTATACAGCTCTTCGCGGTCAAGGGGCTTTTATGAATAAGAAGCGGCTACAAGTATCAGGTTATGGAGATCTAAGCTATGCCTATTTAATGAGCTGCGGTGGAGGAGAAAAAGACAATAGGCGGATTGCTAGGCTGAACGCTAAAATTCACCCTTTGGTAAAAGATAACCGAAAACTAGGGTCCGCGGCTTTAGAAGGTGCTTGGGTGGCTTCAGGGCGATGTGAAGGGTACTATAGCATTCATATCAATTCCTGGGATATAGCGGCAGCAGCCCTTCTGATCGAAGAGGCCGGCGGCAAAGCCACTTGTTTGGATGGATCTCCTTGGCCGCAGCAAAAAAAACAATGGTTTCTTAAGTCCAGCGATATCCTCTTCACTAATGGGAAGGTGCATCAATCGCTGTTGAATGTCCTTTCAGACGAATAAACCATTTACGAAATTGCTTACACTTTCGGTATATCGCGGTTTTTTTCAATTGATCACCTGCAATCAAATATACTGCTTCCAGCTGAAACCTGGAAGCAGTATATACTCAAGCCACCTGAATCCTGGAATTTTGACGGCGTTGGCTTGGCTGCAATTTTTTGGTCTTCACTCGCGCCTTGCCTATGGCAATGGTCGCTCGTTCCAGACACAAAAAACTTGCGCCGCCTCCTTGTCAAAATTCCAGGATTCAGGTGGCTTGAGTATATATTACGCGCGCTGCATATTCGATTTTTCTGTTTTGCTTGCCAATAGACTTTTTATTTAATATAATTTTGGAATGCGCTTAACTTTATTTTATATTATATTTTCATTAATAATAATCAATCCACTTGTGGGAGACGATATGGATTTCGTGCAATACATTAAGCTTGATAACGGCTTTACAGTATGGACAAAGAGAGTGGGCGATGGCCCTATCAAAATTCTTCTCTTGCATGGAGGTCCAGGATACACCCATGAAACATTTGAATGCTTTGAAAATTTTTTTCCTAAAGAGCAATTTCAACTTATTTATTACGATCAATTAGGTTCCTATTATTCAGACCAGCCAGATGACCCCTCTCTTTGGACAATCGAGAGGTTTTGTGAGGAAGTGGAACAAGTGCGAAAGGCGCTTGGACTTAAAAGTTTTTATCTATATGGCTATTCATGGGGAAGCATGCTCGCCATAGAATACGCTTTAAAGTACCAAAGCCATTTAAAAGGTTTAATTCTTTCCAATATGACAGCAAGCGCTGCTGCCTATCAGGCCTATATGCAAGAAATTAGAAACCAATTTCCACAAGATGTCATTTTGCAACTCCAATCATTTGAAAAAAGTGGCACCACGCAAGACCCACAATATGAAAAACTGCTATTTGAACACCTCTATAAGGTGCGCATTTGTCGCCTTGACCCATGGCCAGAGCAGGTGTTGCGCTCTCTTGCCCACTTTAATAAGAAGGTGTGCGATGCTATATTTGGTCCTGATGAGTTTTTTGTCTCGGGCAATTGCAAAAATTGGAATCGCTGGGATTCTTTACACAAAATCGCAGTGCCGACTCTTTTAATAGGAGCTCGCTACGATACGATGGATCCTAAAGACATTGAAAAAATGGGGTCTTTAATGTTGGATGCAGAGGTGAAAATTTGTGAAAATGGCAGTCACCTTGCGATGTATGATGACCAAGAAACTTATTTTAAAGCCTTGCATGCATTTGTAATGAGGCAGCCGCTCCAAGTTAAATAAAAGAAGTTTAATGTCAGAAGATCAAGAAAAAAGTTCACAAGTTGCTGCCGCTAAACTCATCCTTGCCATGGGATTTTACGGCCTTTTCCCCATTTATTGGCACATTCTTTCAAGTGTAAATAGTAGCACCATTTTATTTTTTCGCACCTTTTTTGTCGCTCTTTTCCTCTTGCCGCTTCTATGCACAAAAAAACGCTTTTTTGAAACGCTTCAACTGTTAAAAGATAAATGGCAGCCTCTTTTACTCTCATCTTTGGCAATGGGGACCAACTGGCTTTTGCTGATTTACAGCGTCAATATGGGCTACGTCTTTGAAGCGAGCTTAGCCTACTTTCTTTCCCCATTAATTAGCGTATTGCTTGGGTTTGTCATTTTTAAAGACGCTATATCGACAAGAAAAATGGCAGCAATTGCTTTTGTGACGTGCGCCTTAATCTATTTAGTCTTTTCCAAAGGGATA
>JABDAE010000050.1 GCA_013289325.1 Chlamydiota bacterium | reverse complement strand
ATGATTCTGGTTCAAGAGATTGCGTTAAGTTGCCGTCTCCAACTGCCGTTTTTAGGACAATCAAGCTGCGGTAGCAGCGATAGAAAAGATATGTGTAATAGGATGGAGGCACGGGCACAGGCAGAGGCACGGGATTTTAGTTTGAAAGAAGTCTATTTTTAAAACAACACATGATATTTGTTTACTTTTTAATATAATTCATTTATAATTAAATTATAAAAAATAGGTGAAAAATGGCAAATATACATTCTAATAAACTAGAGCATACATTTTTTCATATCGATAATAAAACGCCCCATGTAGCAACACGGGGTCCGTCTATCCTACGCAAGTTTAAGAAGCTGACTAACTTCATCAGTTTAAAATTGCAAGACAAATTCACTACAAGCAATCAACTGAAGTCACATTTGCGTAAGTGCGATCTCACACTCGATGCTCTCAATGCAGAAGGGCAAGGTAATGGCATTGAAAATATGCTGAAAAAACTGGATAACAAAACCTCCCAATTCTTATCACAAATTGATTATAGCAATTACATCTCGCAATTCTTAAACAAATCTAAACATGATGATGTCGTTATTCATACTTTAGGCATTAATTCTTCAAAAAACATTAGAAACAAAAAACCATCTGACATGCAACTAGCAAATGGAAATTTGATCTTAATTCCCTTTGTATACCCGAAAAAGGGCAGCTTCAGCTACGATCACATCGTCTTAATTGCCGTGGATAAAGTTCAAAAACAAATTCTTTACTATGACTCTTTAGGTCTTACAAGCGATGACCCAACGCGCTTGGAAGTATTTGCCGATGACCAAAATTTTAATATGCGAAGGGATTTAATTGAGATAGGGAATAAAGTATTTGGCAATGAACCTTATGAAATTATCGAAAATAAAGAGCCTCAGCAAAAAGATCCCTTCAATTGCGGCGCCTTTGTTTTAACCGCCATGACCCGTCTTGTAGAGGGTAAGCCATTGGAAAATGCGATAGATAATGGCAAGTCACCTTTACGAGAAATAAGAAGAAATCTTGCCAATAAATACATCCAAAACTACCTGCAAAGACATCCTGTTCATTTTAAATAGACCTCTTGCAAGAGGTCTGTTAAGATGAGTCTTTTTCGACATACTTTGATAAACGCTCTGCAATAAAAGCTGGAATATCGACCTTCAAAAGAACGTCATTGCCTTCATAGTCTTGACTGATCACATTGCCAAGGCGAATCACTTCTGACACAACGTGGTACTCGCATTGCGCAATTCTCATCGAAATAACACGCCGCCTCTTGCTAAGCTCTTTGATCATTGCCTCTTGCAACTCATCAAATCCTTTTGCATTTAAGGCAGATAGCGCCACAAGATTTGGATACTTAAGGCGAAACTTTGAGAGCATGAGATCGCTTGTCAAGAGATCGATCTTATTGAGCACTGTGATAATTGGCTTATCTTTGACATTTAACTCTTTTAAAACATGAAACGCAGTTTCTGCTTGTTCTTCTGCCATGGGATGGCTGACATCGACTAAGTGAAGTAAAATGTCAGCTTCAAATGCCTCTTCAAGTGTACTTCTAAAGGCAGCGACAAGTAAATGAGGCAACTTTCTAATAAAACCTACTGTATCGATTAAAAGAATGTCTTGATTGTTTAACAGAGTAAACTTGCGAGTCGTTGTATCTAATGTCGCAAATAATTTATTCTCCACAAAGACACCTGCTGCAGTCAAGGCATTAAGAAGGGTCGATTTACCTGCGTTTGTATAGCCGATAATGGCAAAAACGGGAATTTCGCTGCGCTTTCTTGAGTGCCTTTGTACCTCTCGTATGGCTTGAACACCTTCTAGCTCTTTTTCAAGCATTTCGATCCGCCTTTTCAAAATCCTGCGATCGATCTCAATTTGCTTTTCCCCTTCCCCTTTTGTATAGCCACCACCCCCACTTCCCCCTCCTCCTGAGCCATGTTGCCTTGAAAGGTGGGTCCAAAGACGCTTTAATCTTGGCGCTTGATATTTCACTTGGGCAAGCTGAATTTGAAGGCGCGCCTCTTTCGTCTTGGCTCTTTCGGCAAAAACTCCGAGAATCACCTCTGTGCGATCAATGACAGGTAGACCAAACGCCTTTTCCAGATTGCGCTGTTGGCTGGGGGCGATCTCATCGTCAAAAATCACTAAATTCGCATGATATTGTTTAGACAGTTCGACTAGCTCTTTTAATTTCCCTTCTGTCACGGAAGTCGATGCGTCATATCGCCTAATGGGGCACACTAGCTGGTGCACGATGTGAACACCAAATGTCTCTGCAAGTAAGCGAAGCTCTTCTAGATGCTCCGCTGCAATTTCTTTAGATCCATGCCCATCCGTCTTATATACAGATACGATGAGCCCTCTTTTTTCATCATGTAAAAACTTAAAAGGCTCGTGTACAGCCATTAAATCGTCATCCATAAATTTCCTTATTCCATTTTCCAAAAGAGCCTTAATCCATCATATGCTAATCGAATGTCGGGGGGTAAATAGGCATTTGTACTCTCATGATCAAGCTCATGCGTCATGTGGATAAAATATGTCTGTTTTGCCTTGATGCGCCTTGCAAAGTCTATAGCCTCATCAATCGACAAATGCACATATGAATGTGTAAAGCGAAGCGCGCTGACAACTAAAATCTCCACCCCCTCAAGATCGTCAAAGATTGTGTGTGGATAGGTGTGAATATCTGTGACGTAGGCAAAATTGCCAAAGCGATACCCATCCACACGCATTCCGGATTGTGAATACGCGAAATGCTTTATTTGGACTCCCTCAAATTCAACCTCCCCTCTTTCTGTGCTCAACACTTGCAATTTAATGGCTGCAACAGAATCTGGAATTTTTGGATTTGCGTAAATTAAAAAGGGAAAGCGACTTTTTATTGCATCAGCCGACTCTAAAGAGAGCAGGCAAGGCACACTTTTTCCCATGATAAAGCGAAAGGCCCTCGTCTCATCAAGGCCTGCGGTGTGATCATTGTGGGTATGCGTTAAAATAAGCCCATCGATATGATCCACACCATATTTAAGCGCTTGTGTATGAAAATCAGGACCACAGTCTATTAAGAACTTTTTGCCCTGCACTGTGAGAAGGCTAGAACACCTAGTTCTTTTATTGTGAGGATTATTCGATCTGCAAATGGCGCATTTGCAGCCAAGAAGTGGCACCCCGAGAGAGGCTCCCGTTCCAAGAAAAAGAAGTTCAGCATCACTTGTCATGAGAGACGCCTCTTCCTATTACAATCTCTTGCGCCTTCTCCTTTATGTTACGATGATAAAAGTAGACAAAAGGCTCGAAATTTTCGTTTTTGGCTGTATCATTTCTTAATGATATCCTATACACATCCCCGTCTGTTGCAAAGTCAATTTTAAGAAGTTCACTTGTAGTATCGATTGTATTTGCCCTTCTAACTTTGATTGAAAGTGTCGATGGAGGCGGCGCAAGAAAAGAGTTTTTTATCTGATCGCTTATCTCCACATAACTTCTTTCCATTGCGATAAGGTGATAAAGAATTTGATAGCGATTGAGATCAACTGAGATCACATTCCATTTTTTAAGGTCTTGATCGTAATAGGTATATTCTATTCCGGAAAAGACGAAAGGAGTTTGATCACCTCCCCTTTTGATCGCCTCGCTAAAGCGTAAAGATGGCAAAAGATTAGGATCTAATAACATATTACCTGCAAGGTAAGATCCTGGAGGATTGTAATAATAGAGCATGCCAATGGATAACGATAAAGCCAATAGAATGGCTCCTCCCATGACGATTATAAGAGTTCTAATATGTCCTGATGCGCTATGATTAGTCATAATAGGTCATCTTACGACAAGTGAATAATTTATGCATATTGCAATTATCGGCGCCGGATTTTCAGGACTTGCCACCGCATACCACCTACTAAAGGAGGGAAAAGCAAAAGTCGATATCTTCGATCGCAAAGGAGTTGGAGGTGGAGCTTCAGGCATTGCCGCAGGTCTTTTACACCCTTATCCCGGCGCTGAATCTAAACTTAACTACCTAGCACATGAAGGACTTGCTGCCACAAAGCTCCTTTTAAACGTATCGGAAAATGCTTTAGGCGAAAAAGTTTTTGCCTCAAAAGGTATGCTGCGCCCAGCTACAACTCTTAAGCAACTCATCGCCTTTCAAAGATGCGCAACAGACCATCCAGAAGATGTGAAATGGCTGACCCAAAAAGAGTGTGAAAGCGCCTATCCACAGCTTTTCCCTCACTTACTTCCCCATCCAGGCATCTTTATTCAATCGACATTAACAATCGATTGCAAGCGCTATCTCCAAGGGCTTGCCCTCGCTTGCCAAAAGCTTGGCGCAAAATTTGAAATACAAACTATTAAGTCTTTAGTTGATCTAAAAGAGTACGACACAATCGTTGCAGCCACAGGCGCCTTTACAGCGACAATTTCAGAACTAACTTCCGTTCCATTACAACTCTTTAAAGGGCAAATCCTCAATCTTAAACCAAAAGATGAAATTTCAGCTTTTCCCTTTCCCCTTAACTCGCACGCCTACCTTCTTATGAATGAAAAAGAAAAAATGTTTACAGCAGGAGCCACTTTTGAGCACAAATATGTAAACGATGCTCCTGATATCGATTACGCGGCATCAGATCTTTTACCTAAAATTTCTGCATTTTTGCCCATTTTTACAAGATCAGACATCATCGAGTGCCGCTCTAGCATACGAGCTGTTTCGCCCACAAGAAGACCCTATATCGAAAAAATAAACGACAAGTGTTGGGTCATCACCGCCATGGGCGCAAAAGGTCTTCTTTACCATGCGCTTTATGCTCAAGAACTTGCTCAACAAATGCTCAAAAAATGATTGAACAAAAATTGAACCCCATATAGCATGGCTCTTTCATAGGAGTTACAACATGGCTTATTTATCCTTTAATCAGAAAATTTTCCTGTCCGTACAACTCGCTTGTGCTATTCTCTTTTGCCCTTTGGGATCGGCTGTAAGTCAGATCAACAATGGCCATTTCAATGGCAATGCAGAGCAGATGGGCGCATTTCAAAGTGAACAACTCAGCGTACTCGCCCAAAAGTCATCCTTGCATGAAGATAGCCATGAAGATAATATTGTCAGTACAAATCGAGTAAGATCACTTCACAAAACAAGCGCAAATCAGAGTAAATCTGATGGACTCAATGACGCTACCTCAACTAGCAAAACGCAATCGGGAAGCGCCTCATTAGATAAGTGCGATAAGCTGCACGAAGACGATTTAAAATTCCACGGCTTTAGATTTTTAACTAACGACTTAAATTTTGTAGATGGTAGACCCGTCTTTTCTCCTGATGGCAAATCGATTGTGTTCATGAGACAGCCCAATAATGGCGATGCGAATGCAAGGGCTGAGCTATACATTGTTCCGATTTATGGAGAAAAAAAGGCAAAACTTCTTTTTGATGGGATCAACCCAAAGACAGGCCTTCCATTCAATGCCACAAGGCCCGATTACTCCCTTTGCCGCAGCCATTTTGAAATCGCCTTTGATGCCGTGAGTGATGGCATTTGGCTCCTCGACGTGAAGACAAAAAAAGTGAGACAAGTCCTTGAGCCCACCATCGATGGCAATACATACACTTGGTCATATCCGGCTTGGTACCCTTGTGGAAAATTTCTCTCCGTCACCAATTACAATACCTTTGAGAAACCCTTATATCATGAACTTGTGAAAGTAAATGTCAATGAATTGAACCAATTTACTCCCACGACAAAAAATGATGAGGTGTGGGCCGGGCAATCTAGCGTATCGATGAAAAAATCTAAATGGATTACCTTTGCAGGGCAAGTGCCGAGTACTCAGCCCCCTTCTCCTTGCGATTGCATTGGAGGATGCTTATCTGATGGCTACGCCCAAAATTGCAACCAAATATGGTTTCAAAAAGAGGGAGTGGCCCATCCAATTGATGACTTACAAGGAAGAGCGCCTTGGTTTTCCACTGATGGAAAATATATCGTGTTTGAATCAAATCGCAATAATCCCGAAAAACCCGATCACTATAGCTTGTTTATCTATTCGATCAAACATAAGACAATTATGCTCGTGACACCTCCTGCATTAAATGTGCAACATGCCAAATGGTCTCCCCATGGAAATAGGATCATCTTTGCTGTGGCCCTTTATGGAGGCGCGCAAGGGATAGCGATTGTAGAACTCGGCAAGCCGTTTAAAAGCGGCTGATATCTTTTTGGTGGTAAATAACCTCTTACGATTTGAGATAAAGCAATCCCGAGATCTCTTCTTTTTTCCCCATCTGCTTCCCTTTGGACAAGTAGATCACATAAAGGATAAATATCGTCACATCGGTCTACAGGGAGCCTCGGCAGATACTTGAGAAGATCTGGAATATAAGGAAAAATATCTGATCCAATATTTTTTTCATGCCTTAAAGCTTCTATCAGGTAAATCGTCGCATCCACACTTAAGTCAATTTTCTTCTCTTTGCAAAAGTCAAGGATTGAAAGCGCCGCTTCTTCATGGGCAATCAAGCAAAATTGCGTCACTTCATCCAAAAGCTTCACTTCATACACTTTTGCCGGGTGGGTAGCAATGTAGCAAAATAGCTTCCACGTTTCCTCCCAATCCCCTCTTTTCTCTATCATAAAGAAAAGGATCTCCTTTTGCAGCGGTAAAGAAAGAGCGGCTTGATAACCTTTAAGACCAATCAACCAATTGAAAAAAATGAATAGTTCCTTTTGTCGATTTTTAGCGCTTAAATAAGTTTTAAGAAGCCGATGTAAGATCTGAATGTTTTGCAAAAAATTTTGGCTTTTTAAACACTCATCTCTCACTATTGTTTCAGTATCATTAAGTAAGTCACATGCAATCAAGTACTTCACGACTTCCACAGCGATTGGGTGACCAAATTGCTTTAGTTTCTTAAAAGAGGAGATGACTTCACCAGTCCTTTGAGACGTCATCGCCATTCTTATATCGAAGATCTTTTTTTGCTGATACGGATTTGCTTCCACTTGCACCTTTTGCAATTGGCTGCGCATGCCTGCAATATCTGCACAAGATGCACCCCGCATCACTCCAATCGGCTGCTTTCCGTTTCCTTTATTCTTTTCACCGCTAGTACTTTCGTCAGTCTTAGACCCATCACCTGAGGACTCTGCTTCAATCTTGGGAAGACGAGGAAGCTGCAAAAGCCCATTGGAAGACACATTACTCGCAGAAGAATCTCTTCTAAGAGGAGAACGCATTTCATTGACTTGGGTCACAGAGCGGCACCTTCTAGGGGGAGTAACAGCTGATCGTTCTGCTAGCGCTTTTTCCGCAACTGAGGAAGCCCTTGGACAAGGCAAAGCCCCCTCATCAGAGGACTCCCCGTTAAGCATTGGAAGGCAAGGAAATTCCTGAGGATCGTTAGAAGACAGCTTACTCGCAGAAGAGCCTCTTCTAAGAGGTGGAAGCATTTCATTGACTTGGGTCACAGAGCGGCACCTCTTAGGGGGACTATCAGATAAGCGATTGACGAAAGCGCGTTGCGCTAGCGCTTTTTCTCCAACCGAAAGGGCCCTTGGACGAGGCGCAAGACGATTGCTGCCATTCTCTTGAGCTGATTGGCGTCTTTCTAAAATACGTGTATTTCTTATGTGCTCACTAACAGCTGCTGCATAGCCAGCTGGGGTATCAATCTCAGGAGCTTTGGAAGGGTAGTTACTTGGTAAACCGAGTTTAGAAGTCATAGATCATCCTCAAAAAAAAAATTATTACACCCTATGTAATAATCAAAATTTGAGATTTTGCCTAGATTTATTTCATACGAAAGTGTTTCAAAAACAAAATATTTTTACTCCCCCCAAAAATGTATTTACATTTTTTGGGGGGACTTAATATAGTATAATCAACCCCCATAAACTGTATTTACAATTTTAGGGGAAAGGAAGTATAGGCAAATGACTAAATTCATTGGACGAAAAAGAGAGCTAGAATCGCTTAAAGGGCTACTTAGAAAAAAAAGCCCAAGCCTTGTGGTCATTCGCGGGCGCCGTCGAATAGGCAAAAGTCGTTTGGCAGAAGAATTCTCTTCAGCCTTTAACAAAGCATATATTTTAACAGGTATAGCACCAGAGCCTGGGGTCACTGCTAACGACCAAAGAAAAGAGTTTTTTCGACAGCTTCATGAATACCGGTTGCCGATCTATCGCAATGATGATTGGGGAGATCTATTTTTTGACTTAGCTAAAGAATGTCAAAAAGGGCGGATACTTGTTGTTTTAGACGAAATTACTTGGATGGGTTCTCAAGATCCTACCTTTCTCCCCAAGTTAAAAAATGCATGGGATCGGTATTTTAAACAAAATCCACAGCTCATCCTAATCATTTCAGGATCTAATTCAGCATGGATTAGCAAAAACATTCTCAGCAGCACAGGATTTTTTGGACGCGTATCAATGAGGCTTTTATTAGAGGAGCTTTCACTCCCCGAATGCAATGCATTCTGGGATGATTGGCCTGGCAAGGTTTCTGCATATGAAAAATTTAAAATTTTATCCGTCACGGGAGGCGTTCCACGTTATCTGGAAGAGCTTAGACCAGACCTTTCTGCCGAAGCCAATATTCAACGATTATGTTTTGACACAGAAGGGTTGCTTTTTCGCGAATTTGATCAAATCTTTCACGATTTATTTCAAAAAAGTGGTCCTTTCTACAAACTAATTGTCCAAAATCTTATTGATTCTCCTCTTTCAGTCACAGACCTTGCAACAAAGCTTGGTAGGTCTCGTGGCGGGGATCTGAGTAAAGCTCTTGAAGAGTTAAAAGAATCCGGATTTTTATCGCGAGACTACACCTGGCATCTGGCTACAGGCAAACAGCTTGAATCGAGTCGATTCCGGATAAAGGACAACTACCTACGATTGTATTTAAAATATATCCTCCCACATAAAGAACAAATCCAAAGCACTAGATTGCATCGTCTACCGCATGGGTGGTTATCGATGATGGGAATACAGTTTGAAAATTTAGTCGTGAATAATGGAATGCTTGTCACGAGTCTTATCGGAATTTCTCCTGAGGATCTCGTAAATGCCAACACATTTTTTCAGGCCCCAGGGACTCGAAAGCGCGGTTGCCAAATCGATTACCTCATCCAAACGCGGTTTCGCACCTTATATGCTTGCGAAATCAAATTTTGTCAGGGAGCCGTGGGTAAGGAGGTGATTAAAGAAGTAGAGGAAAAACTTCAGCGATTGCAGCTTCCGAGAGGTTTTTCTTGCCGCCCTGTTCTCATCCATGTCAATGGGGTCACGGAAGATGTTGTCGACTGTGGCTATTTTGCTCGCATCATAGACTTCTCGGAGCTGTTATCCTAGCCGAGTTTACGAGTTATTTCATAATAGCCTTTAACTTCTCGCGGCGATCAAAGGGTAAGAGTCCCATCACCTCTTGAAGGTGATTTCCTTCTCTTAGCCAATCTTTTACGTAAGCTAATTCTTTGTCATCAAAACTTAATTGCCCGGCAAGCAACCTCAATTGCGTAATCGGCTCGATATTCATGGATGTACTTTGTCTAGAAGATGGCCCTGCGTCGGTTTCTGTGAGCATCGCTAAGACCCCTGCGCCCACTTCTCTTTTTGGTTGAACACCTGTTGACATAGGAGTCCAATTGGCAGTCTTAGCAAAAAAAGAGCCAATTGTTGGGTCTGTCCTCACATCGTAAACAGCCGCTTTAAAACCTTCAGCCTCCTTCTCTAAAAGGGGAATGATGAACTTTTCATATTCTAAGACGTCGATCAAGCAAAGCTGCTTCTCACCTCTTGGATTCTCAATAACGAGTACCTGCGCAATCGGGTGTCTTCTTTCGGCCTTATACGCCGATTTCACTTGATGCACCTCTTTGACGCCGGGCAAAAAGTTTGGGCTTATTTTGATTGCGCCATCGATAGCTCCTGAAAGCGCATTTAAGGACACACAACCCTGAAGCTTATTCCAAACTCCCTCAAGATTTTGTTCTTCCCAAGGCAGCCAGGCAGCAAGGGACTGTCCGCTCAATAAAGAACTTTGCACACTCATCTGCTGTTGCTGTTGTTGCTGCTGCTCTGTTTCTGTTTCAACTTGTGAACCTTGCGCATCTGCGAGCTCACTTCCCACTTTTTCCGTTGTTTCGGGCAACTGATCTTTAGCAAGAAATTTATGAGATTCAAGCCTTGCGAGTGCTTTTTCCACAACCTCTCCAGCACCCCCTTCTAATGTCTTAAGTTCCTTTTGTCTTAATTCTTTAAGCACTTTCTGCGTTGGGCCCTTTTCTAAGAGCTGCTCCCCAGCTTTTTCATTATCGCCAATCGTTTTAAAGTGATGACTTAAGCTTTGCTGAGCAAGCCCTTCCTCTTTTCTTGCTCCTTTTTGGACGATATCCCAAAAGAGCTCTTGCCTAATATAGCCGGCAATCTTTTGCTTTTCAGCTCTTAAATTATCTTCTGCAACTCTTCTTCCCTGATTGTAGGTGCAAAATTGCACGATATGAAGAGGTGTAATATTTTCATGCTCATCTAAGAGAAGCTTTTCTCTTATCAACCTATCCACTTCTACTGTAAGGATAAAATCAATTTGCTGCATTCCAATCCCTAGCTTTCTCATCCTCCATATCGCTTGAAAAAGGTCTTTAACAAAGAGATCAGCGCCAATCGTTACGGCAGCTCTTGCATTCTTATGATGGGCAATGTCAGTCCCGATCACATGCCCCTGATCGTAGATCGTAATGGCCTTTTTATCCTGATTGCCTGCTTTTGAATCCAAAGGAGATAAAGTGCCTTCTCTGCCAAGTCGCATCTTTTGGTTCGCATCATCGGTAAAAATCGCACTCTCTTTTCCATGCCTTTGCCCTTCTTGAACAAGCGCGCGCGCAACATCAAGATTTGATACCCCCTTCATATAGGCGCCGGCATCTATTAAGGCATCATAACGATTAAAAAAATCGGGATATTGCTCTATGATTTTTTGAA
Organism: Chlamydiota bacterium; assembly: GCA_013289325.1. Classification (GTDB taxonomy): domain Bacteria; phylum Chlamydiota; class Chlamydiia; order Chlamydiales; family Parachlamydiaceae; genus JABDAE01. Next base: position 8,279 of record JABDAE010000050.1, on the reverse strand, counting down.
TCACTGTAGTGTCTCTCCCATCTTGCAAATTAACAGTGCGAATTTGCAAATCTGGGCACCCCTCCAAAAGAAATAGGAGAGATTTTCCGTCCGTCCCTTCCGTTTTAGCGGCAGAAATGTTTGCTTTTTCGTGGAAGGTATGTAAATTCCATGTTGTCCCTGTAAAACCGCTAAAGGCATCAAAAAGATCGACAAAATCTTGGGCATTAGATGAGACTTGTTCCTTTGCCATGTAGATTTTGGGAAGTACCCACGCCTGAACGAACTCTAACATCTCACTTGGAGAATTTTTAAGAGCTTGCCTAATCCTTTCTTGCTCTACCTTACTCTCTCTTGCCTGAACAGGGGTCACTCCCCACTTCAATGTAAATGCTCTATACTTTTCATTCTCTTCTACGTTCCCTGGCTCATTCTTTTTAGCCTTCATTTCTTCTTTGATGTCGACGTTCAGCCTTTCAATAAAATCTTCCCTCTGTTGAGTTGAAAGACCTTCTTGTAAATAGTCTTGGATAAGATACGCGATTCTTTCCGTCTCATCGCCAAATTCAGCTTGTGCAGGGGTGTTTGACGCTTTATAAGGGATTGTCTCAATCCCCCCCTCTTTTCTTCCATATCCCACCTTGTTACTTGCCTTAAGAGTCCCTTCAAATGTATTTAGAAGGAGGCGTAGATTTTTAATATTTTTGTATAATTCGGGCTGCCCTACTCCAAGGCTGCCAATCTGCTCTGATACCATCAAATATTGGGGACTTTCATGAGAAGCAGGTGATCTTCTTATAAATTGTACAAACGCATCCTTTTCTATTCCAAAGTCCATGAGTCTTAATGCGTCATACATCTCGCCTGCCAAACCGCTTAAGATACGCTCTCTTGCTTCATCTGAAAGACTTGCTTGCTCATTCTTTAAGAACTTTTGCGCAAAGTCTTTTCTTGGATCTTCTCCTTCTATTTTTAACCAATCGACGATTTTTCTATTCAGTTGAATGGCAACATTGCATTTTGACTCATCCAAGGGTGCAGGTTGTCCAATTGAGTAATTAAGCTCTTTTCTGACATCTAAAATGCTATCGACCTCATCGGCGATGGCTTTTCCCCTTTCTTTAAGGAGAAGTAATACATTAGCCATCAGCTCTATCTTTTCATAAAGTGCAGGTCTTTCACTCTCTTCAGCTGTTTGCAGCTGCTTAACTAGCTCGATATAGCGGTTGCGGAAGCTAAGAAGCGATGTCTTCGTCGCAATCACCGCATTTTTTTGCAAGATAGCGTCAGTCATCGCGACATACTGCGTCAGGAGAAATTCGCGAGAAATGATTGTATTTCGATCAAAGACAAAATGGTGAAGCTTTTGATTGAAAATTTCGTGACTGCTTTTATCTAGATCGTTTGCCACAATTTCCCAGAGCCACTCTGGGATAATGCCGATTGCTAAATGCTCACCATCTGCGTACTTAGCTAAAAGTGTTGGCAAAATCACCGATGATTTACCAGCGCCCATCCCAAGCTGCTTAATGGCATTTTCCCCTTGTAACATTGCTTCAATTGTCTTGACTTGCTCATCTCTTAAGTAGTAACCATTGGTGTATTCAATAATTCTTAACTCTTTTTTATAAAGAGCGTTCTCACCATCATAAGACCTTACTGCGCCAGGTCCTGCTTCAAAGGCAATGTGCGCATCCATATAAGCTTCAAGCATACCCTCGATTGCCTTAGCATCAGCATCTATTCCACCAAGATCAATGCCAAGTTCTTTTTTAAGGGCTTCTGCCGTAAAAAGCCCTTGAGCATAAAGACCTAACAAGCGCTGTGGCAATTGCGAGGTAAATGGGGTGGCACTTAAAGTTAAACGAGTTCTATCCACCCCTTTTACTAGCAAAAGGAGCCTTTCAAAAAGCGCATCTCTTTTGTCTTGCAATTGCTGCTTCGTGGACAAAGCGCTTACTTCCACTTCTTCCTCACTTTCTACATGCGCCCATTCTTTATCCCGAGCTATTTCAGTATCTACTAAGAGCTCATTCCAAAGACGCCTTTCTTCAGGCTTACTATTTAAGGTGGTACTTAAGTCCTGCATGAGATCACTTTGCTCTGCGATTGTGGGAGGGGTTTGATTTGCATTTTGAGTCTTTATGCTAGGATTAAGAGCTGCTTTTTTCATCATTTTCTCAACGACTCTTTCATTGGCTCTTGCATTTTTATGCAGTTTTTCCTCTAGTGCAATTTCCCTCTTATCTTGCCTGATCTTATCGACAAGCCCCTCTTGATAAAGAATTTTTAACGCCTCGATAAGATTATCTGGGTAGGTCTGTAAGATTTGATCTGCCTGCATTAACCTCTTGCTTCTTTCCAAATGTCTTACGATTACGACTCTTGCGTGATGACCAGCTTGGATACCGAGCTCTTCTGCAACTTCTTCAGGCGATTTTTCTTTAACTCTTTCAACCATATCGCCGGCAATGTCTTCTCTTGTCTTTCCCCTAAAGCCTTGCGCGTTCATAACTTCTGTAATGATTTGTTCTGGGATCTGCCTTGCGCTTTCCAATTTTGCTTCCTCATCCCAAACTCTTCTGGTTATGAGTTTTTCAAGATCACTTTTGGGTGTTGCCACTTCCTTCTCAACTTCTGGTAGGCTCTCTTGTAATCGCATTAAAAGAGCACTCAATTGTGTCACAGGATGGGTGTCTACAAAAATTTTCATGGCGCTTTCATACTCGTTTCTCTCCGCCTCATTTTTTTGATTAATGGCGTCTATTTGGCCCATTGCCTCAGTTAATTTAAGCACATTAAATCGTCTTGTCATCTTAAAGCGATCGGGTAAGCCTCTTACCTCCCAAACCTTCGGAAATGCATAGTCTTCTCCCACATCACCTTGTTCCTTTATAGCTATAAGAGCTAGAAGTGAGTCTTTTAACAGCTTTGCAATAGCTGATCTTGGACTTGCAATCTGGATCTCTCTTTTTAATTGTAAAAGCCTTTCTTGATTTTGCAAGCCATAAATCTCTTGATATAAGGCCTTAAAACCAATCGTGAGCCTCTTTTCTGAAATGATTGAAAACTCCTCTTTGGAAGAAACTTGTCTATCATAGGCCCCTACATCTAACCATAATGAGTTAACTAGGGCCTCTATCGCCTTTTGATCTAGATGTGTGCTTTTTGCAGGAGGAGTAGGTCTTACAAAAGTTGGAGCAGGTATTTCGGGCTGCATCTCTTTCGTAATAAAGAAATAATCAGATTGTGTAATCTGTTCAAGAAGACGCCCTTCTTCTTCGCTTAAAGTGAGATAGGAAGGATAGTTAGAACCACTCTCATAGGCCTTCTTTAACTTCTGCAGGTGGGCCATTTCAAGCACATCTTCTTCAAGCGCCATGTGTCCCCTTGCCTTTCGAAGAAGAATCATCGCCTTAAGCTTAAAGGCAATCGCTTCTTTCGTATCTGGCAAGCTCTCTTGTACCCATGTCAAAATCTCTTGATGCCGCTCTGACATCGCCACATTAGTTTGACTCTTAATTAAATAGTTATTGGCAGTATCAAAGTCACCGTGCATAGCAAAAATGTAGGCAAGCTGCGCATAGCCTTCTTTACTTTCAGCTTTAAGCTCTTTTTTGCTGAGATCAATCTCATAAGTATACAGATGTGCAGTTGAAGCGCTTCGATCAAATGAAGCACGGTAAAAAAGAGGTGCCTTAGGATCTGAAGGAGTCATCTTTCCCCCTCCAATTAAGAGGCGGCCTTGCGCTTCATTTCCTTGCAGATAATGATACTCTTGAAAAAGGGTAGGGAGAATTCCCTCCACCACATGCCTTTCCACTTCAGCCTCCTCAATATCGGAAGAAGATCCTCCTATTGAAGAAGGAGTTGAGTAAAGCTGCAAGTGCTCTGTCCCAAGTTTTAACTTATCCTTATCGACACGATAAGTCAGGGGCCCATCTTTTGTGCTAAGGCGAGGAAACACGATCTCTTTCAACTTTTTCCCTTTCCCAAAGACGAGAATATTTTCTCTTGAGTCAATCCCTTCAAGCTGTCCTAACACTTTAGGGGGATTTCTCCACGGATTCATTAAGATAAGCCCCCCTTTTAATTTTTTAATCTGCCCAATGGTGTACCCGTGAGTGCCACGGGCAAGGGTGACAACGTACTCTTTTTCTTGAGTTGTTTGACTAGTTAAAACCATTTTTGTAGGATTGGCAAGGCTTATCCACGCATCATTTACAAGAAAAAGAGAGCTTCCGATCTCAGGTAAACGAGAGGTGTTTGCCCCATCTTCTGAAAAATCGACGAGCTCATACCAGCTTTTTCCTCCAAAAAGGGAAGACTCTTTTAATTCCTTTTGAATGCGAAGGGGTTTTCCCTCTTGCTCAATCACGCGAATACGCGGATCTGTTTTACTCTTGTAAACCGTAACTGCATGGCCTTCCTTATCTACGAGTGTCTGTACTTCACAGTTTCTTTGCAAAGCCTCTATGCCCATTATTCTCTTTAGTAAGGGATGGTCTGGCAAATACCCTTGGGTGATTCCACCGATCATAAAGAGCCCTTTTTTAAGATCGATCGCATATCTGTCTACAGTAAAGAGGGGAAAGCGGTTTTTAATTTCACCTTTAACGCCTCGTTTAGTGAATAGATCCGCAACTGTTCCCTCTATCTCTGCTCTTTTAGTGCTATCACAAAGTAGCAATGTCAACGTTTCCTCGATTTTTCTCATCGTAAGGGGATCGATTGGATCTTGAGGGTTCATCTCAGCTTTTAATTCTATGTAAGCATCTAAAAAGCCAAGGAGCTCATCCTCTTCTAACGCCTCCTTCCCAAGCCAATCGCTTATCGTTGCCAAACGGTTTAGTTCAAAGACATTGCGCACAACTTTTTGCTCGCGGCTAATTTCGTGCGCCCTTTCAAAATCTGAAGCAAGTTTAAACTGCTTAAAAAAGTCCTTATTTGGCAAAGCATCATTCTGGATTCTGTGCTGAATGAGGGTAAATTGCATCTTTAACTCTGCAAACATCACCCCATTGGAAAGATCCTTTAAGTTGGCGGCCATTTGATATTGCTCTTCAAAAAATCGAATGAGCGTATCTAAAAATTCAGGCGGCTCTTTCTTCAGTGCGCCCGGTTTTAACATATTTAAAAGAAAGACGCGCCTTTCTGATGGATCTTGAAATCGCTTTGGATCGCTCATAAAAAGAGCCGCTGTTTGCTGAAGGCGAGATGCGCTTGTCGCAGTCAGCCTAAGATCTGCAAGCGCATCGCTTTCAGCCGTCAACAAAGCCCCTTGTGGAGTTGACTGATTGGTCGCTTGGGTTTCTACTTCTGCAAGCGTAAATGTGATGACTTGTTGGTGCACCGCATCCCTCACGTTAAGACCATCTCCCCTAAAGGCACTACTTAAGTCTTTTTTCAACGCTTTTTCAGCTGAGGGTGGCAATGTTGGATGTAGATCAAAAAAAACAGGAAGGCCCTTCAATTTAGTAGAGGGTTGTTTCTCAAAGCTAAAAAATCCCCTTTCCCCTTTTACCTTGGCAGCCGGTTGCTTCAACCAGTTTCTCACCTTTTGTTTCTTAATTTCCGAAGTCGCAATCCAAAGATCTTCACTTTTTGCTTTTGGATATTTTTTGGAAACTTCCATTCCTATTTTCATAGCTGCCAATGGTTCTACTGAAAAAGCTGCTTCTCTTTTGATCCATATGGTCGCCATTCGCTCCATCAATTGTTGCTGAGCGATGCATCGCACGCCAAAATCGGGATGCTCTACACATGCTGTAAGATCCGTTTCTATTTTGCCTTGTGTGTCTACCTGTAAGCCTGTAATTCGTCCATCTCTTGCGTGCTCAGGAGTGATTGTTTGCTGCTTCATCGCCGCCTCTTTTTCCTCCCAGAACTGTAAAACAATCTCTGCATCGCGGTACATGAGAGGATCACTTAACCTAAAATAGGGATCATTCCTAAGTAGATCAATTATAGCTGAGGGAGCTACACAAACACGGTCTCCAGGGCCTACTAAAAAGTTGCCCGATACCATTTCATAACTCTCGAGGCAAAGTTGACTTAGCGTTTGCAATTTAGCAAGGGAGAAAACAGTCTTTGAGTTGGCTCCAAAGACATCTTTGACCCTTTGGCACTCAAAAATATATTGAGAAAGGCTATAAAGCTCAGATTGAAATTCTAATAACTGATCTTCTCTTAAACCACCTATTGATAAGGGAATTTCACTGATTGTCTTTTCTGTTACGACTTGCAAAAGGGCAAAACACCCTTCGTTGTATAGTTGCTTGCAGAGCTCAAGCCTTTTGGATAATCCTTCAATCCCACAAAGAGGCGGTAATTCGATGGATTCAACTTTAGCAACTTTGGCTCCTTTTTTTAAGCCCTGAAGCTGAAAGCCGCTTTGTACCAGCCCATCTTCTCTTATTGGTTGCAGCTTCCACTCTTTTGGGGTAAATGGCACGTCTTTGATCTTTTGCAACTGGCTTACGATCTTTTTAATCGCTGTGTCGTCTTTATTAAAGTGGGAATTGCCCTCCATCTTTTTGATGAGCTCACGACCTACTGCAATCATCTCAAGACGCATCTCTTTTGATCCCCTCGCGCAGGGAAGAGCTTGTTTGTAAACATCTTGATAGGCCCTAATTTCCATTTCCAAGGCCATCTTTTCGCCCACTTCTTTCCCATGATAACTATTTAGGTAGCACATCATCGTTCTCATTGTCGTTTCTTGCTGGGCAATATTGTGCAAGGGTGGATCACTTCTTGCTTGATCGACATACACGGGGTCTTGACCAAAGACGTGGAACAAGATGTTCAAGGGATTTAGAGCTTGACTATCTCCTGCTTCTCCACTGCTTCCTACCATCATCGTCGTAAGTGTGCTAAGGTTCCTTTGGAAAAAACCAACTTTACCCTCCTTCTCTTTTCTGTGAACGTGAGGGAGTTGAATCTGTAAAAGAGCGTCGATGCTCTCCTTAAGCTTGTCTGCTGCGACATTTTCAAATTTTGCTTTCTCGGCGCTGAACGCTTCATCTAAGGAAAGGTATTGGACGTCAAATGTGCCATCTTCTTTTCTCATGATCTCAAGGCATCCATCGTGAAAATCATCTTCTGAGGAGTACCAACCACTTGGAATGAGCAGTTTTTTTCCTACAGGTAGGCGATCAATTTTGGCGGTGATGTACTTTTCAAGGCTTGTCAAATCTTTGTCATCTGCCTTTAATTTCTTTTTGCTTTGCAGCCGTTCTAGCTCCCTTGTGATCGCTAAAGACTCATCGAGTACTCTTGCAAATTCCTTTTCTTCCTCAATGAGCCGTGTGACAGTCTTAATTTCCTCTTCAAATGTGCGTATCCTGTCTTCAATTGCGTCTCTTTCACCCGGATCGCATTCATTAAGCAGCTTTTGAAGAGTTTTAAGGTCTTTGATTTTTGGTTGAAGGGCTACTTCCCTTTCCTTAGCACTTTCTTTAAAGACGCGCTTCATGTAGTCGATGGAGATCGACTTGGGACATCCTGTTTTGGCAAAATTCATCGGGGTAGGACAGGCCGCCATCGAACGACCAAGGATTGCGTAACTGACTGCCATCTTATCGGAAGGGTGTGGAGAAAGACGCAAAATTCGACAGCATTTAACGTAAAAACTCTTAAAAAATGCAAGGATTGGCCTTGTGCGACTTGACTCTGGCAGCGCATGTGCGTATGCTTCTAGCGAGATCTCTCGTTTAACCTGAAGGCGGGCAACTGAAAGAGCGGATTGACTTGAAGCTTGGGAGCTGATGGCAGTAGATGCTTGAGAGCTGATCGCAGTAGATGCACTTGTTTCTGAATCTGCTCTTACGCGCTCAAATACTCCAGCTCCTACCTGATTTGTGTGGGTTGTTGTGTTGGCAGTCTCAGTAGCTTCGACACCCGCAGTACCGCTTATTGGGAGTTGCTGAGGTTCCGGTAAACTCCCTCCAACTCCGCCAGTGGTATTAGTAGACATATCCCCTCCCATTCATTATCCTTGGAAACTTACTACGATTAAAGTTCGTTTGCTAAACCTCGGATTTATCTTATTTTATTAACAACTAAAAAAACATTTTAATCATATAAGCAAATTATACACGATTAAACATTATAAAACAAATAGATAAAAACGATGCAGAAACAAATATCGCTTCAGGGAAGAGATATATTCCCCCCCTCTACCCATAAATTTGAAAAGTCAGGTCGTGGTAGACAAGAAGACTCATTTTGAACTCAAAGCAGACGGAGAGTCGGAGAGACGCGGAGAAACAGGCTATAAGCCATTGATAACACTGGAA
>JABDAE010000049.1 GCA_013289325.1 Chlamydiota bacterium | reverse complement strand
GCAAATGATTCTGGTTCAAGAGATTGTGTCAAGTTAGCGTCTCCAACTGCCGTTTTTAGGATAATCAAGCTGCGGCAGCAGTGATAGAAAAGATATGGGTAATTAGGATACGCACTTGGGTACGAATTTTTTTTGCGGGAACTGCTATTTTTGGTCTTTATTTAGCGCATTTGCCGTCCGGCAATGGTCGTTTCTTCCAGCCCAAAAAAGTACGCCGCCTCCAAAGTCAAATTTTCCAGGTTTCAGCTGGAAGCGGTATAGCTTCACTTTTTAATATTTTTTTGATATAATAAGAGTAAGCAGTATGAGGTGATATTATGTCGATAAATGTAGAAACAGGGGATTCCAATAAGGGTGATGCCACAATTCAAGGCCCGCAAAATGTGACGCCTGTCACTGAGGCAAATTATTGGGATGTAAGCCGCTACTTATCGACTCTATCCCCAAGTGAAGTGCAAGCTTTTGTTGCATTGCTTGCAGCGTGGCTGCCGGTTCTTCCTCCCCCCATTGTATTTCAATCGCAAGCGGCTAAAAATGATGCCGCCATAAGTCAAAGGGCAGTCATTTCAGATGGTGCGCTGAGCATTAATAGAAAAATGCAAGAGACGCAGCAGGAAATCATCGAATTCATGTGGGATCAATTCATCAAGCGATTAGATGAAGAGGCAAAGTTTGCAAAAGAAGCCGATATCAAGAGGCAAACTGTTGACTTTGAGCAAAAAGGAGGCTCTCAAGGTTATTTTTACTATCAAGAGCATCTGTTAAATCGCATTGGGACCGATAAAGATCTCATCGTCAATACTGTGCAACGGTGGATGATTGCGCCGCTTGAAATCAGTCATCAAGAAGCTCGCGTGAATCACGACTTCTTATCCTATCCATCGCCTCAATTCATGACGGCGGCCTTTTTAACAAGTGTTGACATTTTTCAAGGAGACGGCGTTGGGGGGCAACTGAGCACAAGCCCTGTTGCCGACGCGCTGTATGCGATGGGTCCAAGTTCGGGTATGCCCATGGATACGCAAGGCGCTGCTGCCATGATCGCTGCCTTGATGTACGGAGGCGCGTTGAATAGGGCAAACTCTGAGACAATATCACAAGCTGAAAAAGAGGGGAAATCTCCTCAGAATTTAAGTTTTGCCATCTATTTTTCTCAAGAGATATTGGCCATTGTCGCACATGTGGTGGAACATATGGGTACAGGACAAAATCAGCGCAATCCTGAAGATCGGCTTGCTTGTCTGATTTTAACACTTCTTGCGACTAATTTACTCTATCGCACAGCCTATCATGGGATGGTGGGAGAAGATCTCACGAGTTTATTAAATGGAGATAAACAGCTTCTTCCCAATATTAAAGGGTATATGGATGAGCTTGTCCGCTATCTTCAAATGTTTTTGCCAAGTGATCCTGCAGTGCAAGGGAGCATGATGGCCAACATGCGGCAATACATCGACGATCAGCACTCCACAGAGTCGATGCTCTCAACGCTTCGTATCTATCAGGCCTATTTTGCCGATCAAGAGCAAACAGCGTCCATGCCCTCAATGATCAATCGAGCTTAAGATCAATCGCGCATAAAATTTCAATTAAATCTTTACATAAATTGTTGTGATTGCTATTTACCTTAAGCAAAAAGCAAAAGGATGCGTCATGAAAAAAATGGCAATTGGACTTTCTTTATGTGTAGGCGCGGCTGTAATGATGTCTGAGGCAGAGGTGCAAGCGTATACACCCACTAAGGCTCACATTACCGGAACGGTGTGGAAAATAGAGAAAAAGGTCGGTGATACTGTTGCAGAAGGAGATGTTGTCGTGATACTTGAGTCGATGAAGATGGAAATGCCGATAGAGGCACCGTCGGCCGGGACAATACAAAGTATTTCTGTCAGTGAAGGTCAAGCCGTAACTGAAGGGGATCCCGTGATGTTCATCGGCTTTAATAGCCCCATCACTTCAGATGCACATGAGATGATCGCATCGACATCTTTACCCTTATCGTCTGATGAGTGGCAAGTGCCCTCCTATTTAGCCTCAAATTTCGAACATCGAAATAAGATAATCGAGCACTTCAGGGGTCCACTTGGTAAAATTGTGGGAAGTGAAGAACCTTCAGGGGCTTCGCCTGAAGGGGCGCCAAGTAGCCTTTCTCCCCCTTATATTAAGCGTATCGATCAGATCGTGGACTTGATAAGTAAATTTACTCATGATAGCCAAATCACCTTAAATTCCAATCTAACGACAGATCTTAAGATAAGTCCTGACGATTTAGTTCAGCTTTTTTCGAGCCTTAATAGCGAAGAGCTACGCCTTAATATTTTTTCTCAAGATCAACCCGAATTTGGAACCGTTCGAACGATTGTTGCCTATTTGGTTGCCGAGCGCGTGACAGAAAAATTCAGAAGAGATTTACCAAGATTCCCAAGTCCTCTTAATATGAATATTAGTATGTTGCAAGATCTTGGATTACGTTCTGAAGACCCTAATAACCAAATAAGAGTGTTCTTTAATGCTCTAGATCGCGCTCTTGGGATCACATTTCATCCCGATGAGCGGAAGGCATTTGGGACGCTTCGCACTGTCGTCGACTACACCGTACTTGTGGATGTGCTTGCAAAACAGGCACCTCCTGAGCTTGATAAAAAAAGGCAAATCGGGTTATCGACGTCCATCCTGGGCCTCCCGATCGATCAGCAAGGAATAGACAATTTTTTTAACGATATTGAAAAGAACTTCAATACCAGTATTCCCGCTAAAGACAGAAAGCGGCTTTTAGGCGTTACGGAACTTCTTGTAGATATTGTGGTGGTTAATCTCACGGCTAAAATGAGTACAGCTCATAGAGAGTCGTTGAATTTAAGTTCCTCTTTTGTTGACCTTAGCATAGACCCGTCGCAGCTAAAAATCCTCTTAATCGAAGTTGGAAAAAGCTTTGGATTGACCATCCCCGATACATTAACCTTCACAACCATTGGCGACGTTGTCTTATACGTTGCACCAAATATTTAAGAAAAGGAAAACCTAATGAAAAATTTCGTTCGTAGCGCTTTATTATTGACAGCGCTATCTTGTCCATTTGTGTCTTTTGCAGGTACAACGGACTGCTCTAATCCATGTGACATCACGTGTGATGAGACTTCTTGTGGCGGCAAGTTCAATGTCGGTGCTGATTATTTGTACTGGAAGACAAAGCAAGATGATTTAACAGCATTTTTTATCGATCAATCGACCAATATCAATAATGATACGATTACGCTCAATAACCCTCGCTTTAGCCATGAAAGTGGTTTTAGGGTATATGCCGGCTATGAATTTCCTTGCACAGAGTGGCAAGTGGAAGCAATTTACACCTACGCTCCAGGTAAAGGGCACTACAAACATTTAGTTGCGGGAGAAAAGTACAATATCGACTTTTTCAATATTAGCAAATTATCCGGCCATTGGACAAGCGTTTTGTCCTACTTAGACCTTGAGGCGGCAAGAACCATTCATTGCGGCGATTACTTCGACATCCGCCCTCACATGGGCGTAAGATTGCTTTGGGGAGATCAGCGCCAATTCATCGATGGGCTGCTTGTTCCAGATAATGATGGCGTCACAACAGATCTTTTTGATCTAGAACGCAATAAGCAAAAGTATCACGGGTATGGCATTGAAGGGGGCCTTTGGACTGAGTGGCATGTATGGTGCAATGTGTCTTTCGTCGGGCACTTTGGGGGATCGATTATTTCTCTTAAAGAGAGAAACCACAATTCCTATATTTCTAGGCTCTCTGATGGTTCAGGATCATCTATCGACACAGATACAACCGTCGTGAAAAATAGGCTAGATACTTATACGCCATCCCTTGATGCGTACCTTGGAATTAAATACCACGCTAATTTTTGCAGTGTCGATGTCAATGCTAAACTCGGCTGGGAGTCCCATCTTTGGTTTGACCTTGGCAGGGTGACACTCATCGACACAGGTAACTTAGGGATGCATGGTTTAACTGCTGGCTTAGATGTCAGCTTCTAAATCATCTCTTTTAGCAATTTAAAGATTGCTTGGGTATATTCCACATAGTTATTTTGCAAATCGATAACTGTGGGGATATACTCAACGTCTGGCTTTATTCCATTGTTTTCTATGTATTCACCAGACTTTCTTTTCGCCATAGACGCAGTCAAGTCGATGTGTTTAATGCTGTTTTGGCATGGAAATTCGATCCGATTCACAAAACCCCCAGCTCCCGCTGTTTGTTGTCCCATGAGGATTGCCCTTTGATTATCTTGTAAGATGGCAGGGAAAAAATCGCCGCAAGACATATCCAATGGATCGATTAAACAAAGAATTGGCTTAGAAAATCTTATCTGAGGATGAGGAGTGATGGATGAAATCCCATATAAAAATCCAGGAATAAACATTTGTCCCTTTTGCCATTCTTGAATGAGAAGGCGGTTTCTCTCTTGCATTGCGGCCACAAAAGAAGAGGAAACGGGGTATCCTTCAAATGCCCTTCCAAGGGTAGCTTTTGCCTTTTCATCCGATTGGATTCCATCAAATACGGCCCATTGTTTATAGCTTAGATAGACATCTGCTTCGTTAAGGCAGACATCATGTCTTAAAACATCAAGGGGAAGATCTGTTAGCATAGATAAAAGGGAGTACATCGTCAAAATAGAGCCTCCAGAATTATCGGTCTGATCGATCACCAAAAGATCTGCTCTTCTTTGAAACGTATCGATTGCCAAAGCGAAATCTTGGACCGCTTTTTCGCTATTTTCAAAGGAATAGGTGGGGATTCTTATGAATCCAATTGTCGCGACTTGTTTTCCCAAGGGAAAAGAGAATAGGTAGGCAAAAAACGTATGGTGGGAAGGGGCTTGCCAAATCGGGGCTCCAAGAAAAGGAAAATATCCTCTTTTAGAGGGTATGAGTTCATTAGTTTGCGCCAGCAAGCGCGAATGACCCTTTTTAATTAATTCAGGGACATAGTCCCATGAAAGGACGCACCTAGTGAGCTTAGCCTCTCCCTTTTTTATGCCAGTTAATATGACAAGGCTAGATGGGATTTCATCGCCAAGGCTAGCCTTTCGATTTGTCAATGTGATTTCGGCAAGCTCCTGATCAGTCGGTCCATGATTTTGCCTTTTTGGTTTTAAGGCGTTGATGATCTTTGCAATAGGAGTGTCATCCATGCTGATCAGCTCATCGCCTACCTCAAATGGAAAATCATCTTGTTCAATAGATGAAAAAAAATAGCGCCCCTCAGCGCTTTTAATCGAAAAGGGAAGCATTGCCTGCTCAGTGGCATAAAACCTAGCTTTGACGTGGTAGTCTAAAGGGCTTTGAAGAAGCGAGGAGACAATTTTTTGAAAGTCTTCATCGGTAAGAGATTCGTGCAATTGGCTCTTAGCACCGGCAATCTCTTTTTCAAGATCCCATCCAAACTCTTTTTGTTTCCACTCCAAAGGGGCGTAGCGCGTCTTAAAGCTTTGGTGGATGAAGTCGATGGCAAATAGGCGCTGTGCGTAAGGTTTTTCCGCAAAAGCGCTGTTACATAACGCAAAAGCCAATAAACTTACGAACTTTAATTGCTGGAAAATAGATGTTTGATCAGTCGGCATAGATGGCTATAGTCAGCAGTTGCGATAATTTCCCTTGCAGAGTGCATAGAAAGCTGTGCTATTCCGATGTCGACTGTGGACATTCCGCTTAAAGTGGCATGCAAAGGACCAATCGTCGAACCACATGGAATATCGCCCCTTTGGACTAAGTGTTGATAAGGAATATCTTCTTTTTTGCATATAGCGACAATCGGAGCTGTCGAAAGAGCATCTGATGCGTAGCGGCAGTTGGCATGGCTTTTAATGACGATACCAGATGACATAAGCACTTTATGGCTTGGTTCGTGTTTATCGCTATAATTTGGATGTTTGCTATGGGCAAGATCAACTGAGGCGCAAATAGACTTTGCAATAATGCGAAAGTAATCTTCTCTAGATAGCTTTAAAGATAGCATAATCCTTTCTACTGTCTGCATTAAAAAGGGAGAACTTGCTCCTTGAGCAGTGCTTGAGCCAATTTCTTCATTATCCCAAAAAACAGCCATATTTATGCAATCATTAGCCGCTTCATTATTTGTTAAAAGCCCCTCTAAAATAGCGCTAACACTTGCCAAATTATCAAGGCGATAGGAGGCAATCATCTCATGGTTTAAGCCAATTGTGGCAGCTCCTTCAATAGGATAGACAAAAAGGTCGTGGCTTAATACGTCTATCTCTTCATCCACTTGTAACATCATCTTGAATAGATTGTCTTTGGGTAAAGAGGTAAATCCAAAAAGGGCGGCTAGGTGCTCTTGTTTATTGAGGATTAAGCCTTTGTCATTGACATCCCGATCGAGGTGGACGGCTAGTTGTGCCAAGATGCAAGGGGCTTTATCGAAATGAATAAGGGCATTTTGCAATGCGCCCTCTTTGTTAGTGTAAAGGATTCTTCCTGCAATGCCAAGATCGCGGTTTAACCAAGAGGTGATTAGGGGGGATCCATAGACTTCAAGGCCGATCATCTCCATATTATCTTTAACAAAAAATGGATCCGGCTTTAATTTAAAGGTTGGGCTATCTGTGTGCGCGGCTGCGATGCATAGCTTTTTAGGAACATTTTTGGGGGTGATAAACGCTGCAATGGATGAGCCGTTGCGTATCACGTAGTATTTGCCCCCAGGCGCAATATGCCAAGCAGATTCTTCTTTTAGCTCTATAAAGCCATGATTTCCAAGTTTCTTTGCACACTCAAAAACGGCGTGATAGGCCGTTGGCGATGCATCGAGAAAGGAAAGAAGCGTTTTCTTGGCATTCTTAATCTCTTTCATGATGGGATTAATTTAATGGGATTAATTTATCAAGGCCACCTAAAAAGGGCTGCAGCACTTTGGGAATATTCACTGAGCCGTCTTGATTTTGGTTGTTTTCTAAAAGCGCCACCATGAGGCGCGATGTGGCAAGTCCTGATCCATTTAACGTATTGACAAATTCAAGGGAGTCGTCTTCTTTTCTGTAGCGGATATTAGAGCGCCTTGCTTGATAGTCGGTGCAATTGGAAACTGATGAAACTTCATAGTAGCGGTTTTGTCCCGGGAGCCACACTTCGATATCGACCGTGCGCGCAGAGGCAAATGACATATCGCCGGTCACAAGGAGCATGTTGCGGTAGTGAAGTTGCAACCCTTGTAAAATTTCTTCAGCGCTGGCCATCATTTCGGCAAACATTTTGCTACTGTCTTCTGGTTTGGTGAATGCAAACATCTCCACTTTATTAAATTGGTGGGTGCGGATTAAGCCTCTTTCTTGTGAGCCGGCAGCGCCAGCCTCTCTTCTAAAGCAAGGCGTGTAGGCCATATACTTAAGGGGTAAAGACTCCTCATCTAAAATCTCGTCAAAGTGCACGCCTGTTAAAGAGACTTCAGCTGTTGGAATGAGGTAGAGGTGAAAGTCGTCGTCATGGATTTTAAATTGCTGGTTTTCAAACTTAGGCAGCTGCCCTGCGCCATAAAGGATTTCTTTTTTCACGACAGCAGGCGGCATCCACTGCATAAAGCCGTTTTTGATATGAACGCTAATCATGTAATTAATAAGCGCCCATTCAAGGCGTGCGCCTATGCCGCAGTAGATGGGCCAGCCCCCTCCTGCAATTTTAGCGCCCCTCTTAAAGTCAAAAAGGTGTAGCGCTTCGTTGAGTTCTAAATGGTTTTTAAAGGTAAAATCAAATTCTTGTCTTTTCCCCACTTCTTTAATCATTACATTGTCTTGCGGGGTATCAGATATTTTGATGTCATCCATCGGGATGTTGGGCAATTTAGAAAGCTCGTGGGTAAACTGCTCTTCTAATGGGCCTTGCATCGCATCGAGCGTATGAATTTCATGGGCGAATTTAGCCACTTCTTCAAGCACGGCCGATGCATCTTTACCTTCTCGCTTTAAGTTGCCAATTTCTTTAGATTGCTCGTTGCGTTTGGCTTTTAGCTGTTCAAGCTTGGTCTTGTTTTCGCGCAGCCTCTCGTCGTAGGATAACACAAGGGATAGGTCGACAAGTGGGTCCTTAGTGCGTAGCTTCTGCTCGATTTCTTTATGGCTTTTTCTGATTTGTTTGATGTCTAACATAATTTTCTCTTAAAAGTGATTAAAATTGTACGGTTGGGGCAACGGCTGCACCTTGTGTCGATTTAAAATAAATAGCCGGTTCAATTTTACCCGTCTGTTTAGCAAAAAAACGCCCGAAAAAGCTTTGTTGATAAGCATTGAGCTTTTCAGCTGCTTGGTTGTAGCGCATCCGCTCAACAGCAATCCGATTTTCAGTTCCCTCTAATTGGCTTTGAAGGGTGATAAAATTTTCATTTGCCTTTAAACTGGGATAATTTTCTGAAATGACCATGAGCTTAGAAAGGGCCCCTGTCAACGCGTTTGCGGCATCCACTTTTTCTGAAACAGTAGGCGCATTTGTCCACTGACTTCGAAGGCGGGTCACTTCTTCTAATAGCGTTTTTTCATGCTGCGCATATCCCTTGACGGTATTGACAAGGTTTGGAATTAAGTCAAAGCGCCGCTGTAGCTGGTTTTCAACCTGCGCCCAACTCGCTTTCACTTGTTGATCTAAGCTAATGATTTTGTCGTACTCACCCTTGTACCACCCAAAAGCCATGAGTAACATCAGGGCAATAGCCCCTAAAATAATCCAAATGTTTTTCATATAAACCTTACTTTACCATCTTCCACTAGAGCCTCCGCCGCCACTTGAACCCCCACCAAAACTTCCTCCGCTTGAGTTGCCTCTTGAGCTGCCTCCAGATCCTGAAGACCAAGTGCCGCCGCCTCCTCCTCCTCTTTTCCCGAACATCCAGTTATAGGCAAATAAGGCAAAGAAGGCGATCCAAAGCAAACGCCCCAATACATTTTCCTCTTGTGTATCTGAGGATAAATTTTCTATCTTGATGGGTTGATTTTCAATTTTTACGTGATATTCATCGGCAACTAAAGAGACAATACTAAAAACGCCTTTTAAAATCCCACCGGAAAAATTGTTTTGTTTAAATTCCGGTACAATTACATGGTTGATGATTTGGCTTGCTTTTGCATCGGTAACTGCCCCTTCTAACCCATATCCAGTTTCAATGCGAAGTTGTTTATCTCTTGCTGCAATGAGTAATAGCACCCCATTATTTTTTTGTGCATTTCCAACTTTTAATTTTCTAAATAGCTCCTCTGCATACCCTTCAATTGTTTGATTGCCTGTCGTACTCACTGTGACCACTGCAATTTGCGCCGATGTTTTCTTGTCTAATTCTTCAAGCCATCCTTCCATCTGTCTTTTATCTTTTTCATTAATGATATGGACATGATCTTGGATGTATTGGGGCGCTCCTTCTAAAAAAGTGCAAAGGCAAAAAAGGCTTAATATAATATACTTCATATATTGAAGCATTATAGCGGAACACACTTAAAAGTTGGAGATTTTATGCACATTAGCGCATTTTCCCATGAAGCGCTTGCTTTAAGCGGAAGTAAACCATTGGTCTATACTGCAATGTCGAAGCATTATTTTTATTTTCGGATGTATATTTCTCGCTACGTGCTTGAAAAAGGCAAGGTGCCATTAAACCCCTTTATGCTTTTTGATTATTTCTTGTTAGATACAGTTGATAGAGATCTGATCAGAGATGCGAATAATTCCACTGTATTGAGATCTGATGAAGTTTGGGTTTTTGGGCCTATTTCCAATGGAGTTTTAGCTGAAATTTTGCTTGCAAAAGAGGCTAATAAACCCGTTACCTACTTTAAAATTGAAAGGCCTCACCAAATAGTTGAGATTGCATTAGACGACATCGTAATGGAAGATGAGGTTAAGCAATTTCAGCCTCTTTTACATCCAGAACTTGGTTGTCGCTGATCATTTTAAAGTAAAGGGCTGAAAGTAAGCAACAAAGGCATCCGACACATAAGATCGCTGTTAGGTTCATTGCTGTCATTAAAAGGCTGCCGATGGCGGGGATGATACAACCCCTTAAGCCAACGGCTAAGACATTGACACTACTATAGATTGAGCTGTCTTCACTTTTAGAAAAAATGGGGCCCGAGAGGTTCCAACTCATCTCGCTTCCCCCTTGCATACACCCATTTAGAAGGTAGGCGACAAATAAAAACCAAAGATGTGTTTTTGAGGCGATCAAAAAGAGGGGAAAAGCGGCAGCAAGCAGGCTGACCCAAAAGCCAAAGCGAAAAATGTCGATACGCGCCAAAAGCCTTGTCCAAAAAGGGGAGGCAAGGGCGTATCCAATGCCTTTAAATAGGGTAAGGGCGAGAGCAAGCTCTGTATAAGTGATGCCGAGCTGATCCATCATAAGCATCGGAAGCGCTGGCTGTATGATAATCAGACCCGTTCCTCCGAGCAAAAATCCAATTTGATAGTGCAAAAAGTCGGGGCGGCGTGCAATGAGCTCCCATGCGCTTTTCCATGGCTTTTTTAAGTGATTGTAGATGAACGGTACAGTGATTTTAACAATCTCTTTCCGTTGACTTTGTTTCTCTTGAGAGGGGTCGATTTCTATCGGAATTCTCCATTTAAAAAAGATGGCTCCCATGGAAAGAAGGGTAGCTGCAAAGAAAATCCAGCGCCAAGCGTTTTCATTTTTATCCATTAGGGTTCCGAGCGCAATTGAAAAGATGGCGCCGCCAAAGAAAGCAAAGGCTGACGCGTAGGCAAAGACTTTTTCCCTTATGCTTTTTGGCATGTTGAGTTTTAGCACTTCCATCCATGCGGGGACAGATCCTCTTGCTAGCATCATAAAAAGACCAAAGGAGGCGATGAAGAACCAGACATTATCGATAAAGGGAAAGAAGAGGAAGGGGATATGGCTTATAATCCGTGCTGAAATTAAGTTGGAAAGAAGACGATCTTTGCGCTTTTCAATAAGAGCGCTCCAGTAAATAGAAAGCAGTGAGACAGCGGGTTTTAAGATAATCACGACTGTGATTTGCAGGGCAGTGGCGTGCATATTTTTAAATAAAATAAATTGAAAGATATTAAAGATCGTCCAAAATGGAGTATCTAATATTTTCATCCAAATAAACGCTGCACGCGTTCGTTTTAAAGCTATATTATTATCTATATAATCTATCATTTAAATGGTTGCGCCTAATTTGATAGCTAAATTATACATAAATGTTGAGATTTTAGCAATTGTTGATAATTTCGGTATAAGTTATAAGGATTTTATGAACAGTCAAACTGACCTCAGCAATATGCCAGTATACGTCATCATTGGCGATGGCAGGGCGGCTTGCCATTTCGATCACTACTTACGCCTTCTCAATCTGCAGGTGAGGCGGTGGTCGAGAAGACAAGACCCAAAAGAAAGTCTTCTTCCCTCACTTGTTTTAGGAGATGTGCGGGTGCTTTTGGCAATTGCAGATGGAGCGATCGAACCATTTGTCTTATCTCATCCGTGTCTAGAGGAAAAGTGCTGTATCCACTTTTCAGGAAGTCTTGTAACGCCTTTGGCATTTGGCGCTCATCCTCTTTTTACCTTCGGAAAAGAGCTATATGAGGTAGAAAAGTACAAACAAATGGCGTTTATTTTGGAGAAATCAGAAATGACTTTTGAGACACTTTTGCCAAGGTTACCCAATTGCCATTACGCAATCGATAAAGAGCTAAAACCGTTTTATCACGCCCTTTGTGTGTTAAGTGGAAATTTTACAACAATCCTTTGGCAAAAGTTTTTTTGCGAATTACAGACCCGTTTTACCATCCCCAAAGAGGCGGCCTTTCCCTATTTGCAGCAGATTGCCAATAATTTGCAAAAGGATTCTCAATCAGCGTTGACAGGGCCCTTAACGCGCGGCGATCATAAAACAATAGAGGCAAATCTTAAAGCGTTAGAGCAAGATCCTTTTAAACACATTTATGAAGCATTTGTGGCGGGATACAAACGAGAGAAGTAATGAAAATAATTACATCCCCACTTGAGATGAAAGAAATTGCAAGGGAGCTATCTCTCCAGCGCCAAACGATTGGGTTTGTCCCTACAATGGGCGCTCTTCATTTAGGCCATCAATCGCTATTAATAAGAGCCAGTCAAGAAAATGATATCTCGATTGCCTCCATTTACGTGAATCCGACACAGTTTGGTCCCAATGAAGATTTAGCAAGGTATCCCCGCACTTTAGATGCAGATATCAAAGCATGCGAGTCTTTGGGGATCGATTATGTATTTACGCCTGAGAATCTATATGGGGCAAGCGAAAAGACATGGGTTATCGTGGATGATCTATTCACTGTCCTTGAGGGAGCAGTGCGCCCACTGCATTTTAAAGGTGTTTTAACAGTTGTGACAAAGCTTTTTAATCTCATTCGGCCGACAAGGGCGTATTTTGGTAGAAAGGATGCGCAGCAGCTCATATTGATTCAGCGAATGGTCAAAGAGCTCAATATGGACGTAAGTGTGGTCCCTTGCGAGATAGTAAGAGAAGAAGGCGGCCTTGCAATGAGCTCTCGCAACAGGTTTTTATCTAAGGAAGAGAGGCAATCAGCTCTTGCGATTCATAGAGCCTTATCTCACTGTAGAGCTCAAGTAGATAAAGGGATCATAGACTCGCAAACTCTTATTGCAGAGATGACAAACATTTTAAATCAAGAGCCTTTGATCCATATCGATTATGTCGCAGTTGTCGATGCTTTCAATTTAACCCCCTTAAAAAGGTTGTCGGACGCTGCGATAGTGGCCATTGCCGTTAAGATTGGCAGCGTCAGATTAATCGATAATGTTCATTTCTAATAATAAGCTTGCGTCAATGCAAATTATGCGAATTCCCGCTGCTATCTTTTGCTTTTGGTTTGGTGAATCAGAAATTGCCGGAAAAAGTATCCTTGTCAAAGAAGATTCAAATAGATCTTAAGAAAAACTGCAGTTGGAGATGACAAAATAATGGGGAAGAGGGGCATTTAGGACTTTGCTTTCTTTTGTGATGGGGTGAATAAATGTCATTTTGGCATGGTGCAAGGCGATCGCGCCATTTTCAAGGTTTGCTTGGCTCCCATATTTGCCATCGCCGTAAATGGGACAGCCAATTGCGGCAAGCTGCGCCCTGATTTGATGGTAGCGACCTGTTTCAAGCGACACTTCTAGAAGATGTGAAGAAAGGGTTATGTAATGAAGCCTTGCGAGTTTACTATCGATATCTTGCTTTTTGCAAATTAATGCCCTGTGATCGCCTTGCTTCATGTAGTGCTCTAAGGTGCCGGATTTATTTGGGGGCTCTTTTTCGACGATGGCAAGGTAGATCTTTTCGATCTCATTATTTCGAAAAGAGGCGTTCATACGCGAAAGGGCTTTACTCGTCTTTGCAAATAAGACAATGCCACTTACAGGCTTATCGATGCGGTGAATCACCCCTAAAAAGACGTTGCCTGTTTTTTCGTACTTTTCTTTTAAGTAGTCTTTTAAGAGTGTTTCAAGACTTATCTCTTGTAAATTGGTGGGTTGGGTGGCAATGCCTGCCTCTTTATTTACGGCGATGAGGTGATTATCTTCGTAGATGACGCTAAACACTTTTACTTTCTTTGCCTTTTGGCTTCATAGAGAAGAAGCGTTGTGGCCATTGCGACATTTAGGGAATCTGCTACACCGCACATGGGGATTTTAACTTGGATGTCGGCTTGCTCCATCCATGCTTTGGATAGCCCGAGCTGCTCTGTCCCGACAGCAATGGCAATGGGTCCTTTTAAATTTGCTTCAGTAAATTCTGTAATAGCCGATGGAGTCGCTGCGACAATTAGGATGCCGCGTTTTTTTAAAAAGGCAAGCGTTTCCTCTCCTTTTGCCTCGATGACAGGGACGGTAAATAGGGTGCCAACGCTTGCTCTTACGACATTTGGGTTATGGATATCTGTGCATTTATCGCAGACAATTAATGCGTTGAGGTTAACGGCGTCAGAAGATCTTAAAATAGTGCCTAAATTGCCCGGTTTTTCAATTGCCTCTGCGACGACTAGAAATGGGTTTTTGACCCCTTTTAGGAGGCCATCTAATGTATGAAGAGAAGATGATTGTTGCGCCGTCACGGCAAGCAGGCCATCGGGGCGATCTCTATAGGAGATTTTATGAAAGACGGCAGGTGTGCAAGGGAAAACTTTTGTCCCTTTATTTTTTAAGGACGCTATTAACTGATTTTCGTTTTCCCCTAAAAAAAGCTCTTGGCATAGGTACAAAGAATCGATAGGGAAGTTTGCATCGCAGGCTCTTATGAGCTCTCTATATCCTTCGATGATAAAAAGATGGGTTTCATCTCTTTCTTTACGCTCGCGCAATTTTACAATTTGTTTAATGCGAGGGTTTTGTAAGCTTGAAAGGGGGCCTGATTGATCAGTTAGCATGAAGTATCTTGTATAATTATAGGAATAATAACTATGATTATACAGAGGATGGTAAAACAATGCAAGTGAGACGTTTTTATACAAAGGGTCTTTCGATCTATTCTTACCTTATTTTTGATGAAAAAACGGGGCAAGGGGCGTTGATCGATCCGACAGTAGATATTCAGCCCTATCTTTTGCAAGCTTTGCAAGACGAAGTCGTCATCACAGATATTGTAGAGACTCACGTACACGCCGATTTTATCTCGGGGTCTCCTTATCTGAAAAAAGCGCTTGGGGGATTGCCAAGAATTCATGCGTCGGGAATGGGGGGAGAGGAGTGGACGCCGCGTTATGCAGATCATGTCATTCAAAACTTTGAAAGAATTGCCATCGGCAATATCGTGTTAGAGGCTGTGCATACCCCAGGTCATACTCCTGAGCATATTGTATGGGTGGTATATGATGGTGATAGAGCAGCAGATATCCCATGCGTTTTATTTTCAGGCGATTTGCTCTTTGTCGGAAGCATTGGTAGACCCGATCTTCTTGGGCAAGAAAGTTTAGACAAATTGCTTAGGCAGTTATATGCAAGCGTTCATATCCTTTGCAATATGCCCGAATTTTTACAGGTATTTCCCTCACATGGAGCAGCTTCTCTTTGCGGTAAATCCATAGGCGTGCGCGAGACGACGACGATTGGCTTTGAAAAAAAGTGTAACCCATGGCTTAATTTAGGCTCTTTTACGTCTTATTTGCAATGGAATGAGAGGTTGCTAGAGGGTATGCCGAAAGCGCCTCCCTATTTTAAGAAGATGAAAGAGATGAATGTAGTCGGGTTTTTTCCAAGCGATAAGCAGCAACAGGTGCAATTGCTCACCGCCCAGCAGGTAATAGCCATGAGTCATGACGCATGTATTGTGGAGATACGCGCTCCTACTTCTTTTGCAAAAAGGCATTTTAAGGGATCAATTAACATTCCGCCGTCTCCTAATTTTCTCACTTGGGCAGGGAGCGTTTTGCCCTATGATGTGCCGCTTATTCTTGTTTCCGATGTATTGCAAAAACAAGATATGGGCTCAATTGTGAAATCGCTTCAGCTGATTGGTTTAGACAATATTTTAGGGGTGTGTAATGCAAATGAACTTGGGACTCTTAATGAGGATAGCATTGACAAATCGTTAGAAATTGATGTAGAGTTTTTTTCAAAAAATATGGATCGATATTATATTGTAGATGTACGAGGACAAGCTGAGTGGGATGTGGATCATATTGACGGGGCGCATCACGTAGAGCTGACATGTCTTAACGAGTCTTTGCAGCAAATCCCAAAAGGGGTTCCCTTGGCCATGATATGTAGAAGCGGCGCCAGAGCGATGCTTGCGGCATCGATGCTTCAGAAGGCTGATGGTTATCTTCCGGCAGTTGTTGTCGGGGGTATGCTGGCGTATAATAGTGTGGTTAATTAGGAGGATGAGGCAATGGCATGGTTTGATTGTTTGATGCGAGACTCATCTCAAGTGATTGAGATTAGTAGGTTCACTAGAATTGGAGGGGTTACGCGATTTGGCAATAGGGTCCTTTTGCCAAGGGTTTACTTGGTGGCAATTATCCCTTTAGAGGCATTGCATGTGGCTTATAACGCGGTGAAGCTCCCATTTCAGGCTGTATTATTAGTGCTTAAGGTACCGGCATTTCCTCTTGCTAAATTGACGGGGCTAACAACGCTTGATGAGTATCAAGAGTCTCTTAGCACTCCTTTGGATCTTTTGAAGACGGCATTAAAGATAGTGGGCTTTGCGATCGGGCTCATCAGCTCGATTGTGGTGGGAGTCATTTCCCCTCGTGCCAATATTAGGATTCATGTATTTTTAAGACTCATTGAAGACCCGCGTCCGATTTCGATCCTGAATCCAGCACGCCGTGTGTCATAAAAGTCTTGCATTATGAAGCGATTGCCTGTTAGAATGCAAGCTTCCCACCCTTTTTGGGGCAATAGCTCAGTCGGTTAGAGCAGCGGACTCATAACCCGCTGGTCCTTGGTTCAAGTCCAAGTTGCCCCACTTTTTCAACCTATTCTTCCACAACAAGTTATGTGTTATTTAGTGGATCGTTCTAAAAACGAAAAAACTGTCGATGCACACACAGTGCACACAGATTCACTAAAAAGCACAGCACGAAGCAGCAAACGTAAAGGTGCTGACATGCGTGGTATACAAAAAATCAAAAACAAAGATGGAACTTATAGCTATAGAGCCCAAGTACGGCTCAACGATGGAATCCCTCAACAATCTAAAAGACAAGGACATTAGACCTCTTGCGTAATTAAAGTTTTCAGCATATTCTCCTCTTTCAAGAACAAAAAAATGAGAACAATATCCAAAAAGATCGAGGTATTTTATGACTAACGCAGAGGCGGTGAGCCGGAGAGACGCAGAGATTTCCTAACGGCATCGGCACAGCGTTCTGCATTGTCAAGGTGTTCAATATCACGACTCATCTCAAAACGCACATGCCAGTATTCGATCTGTTCAAGATATTGAAGAATAAATGAACGCAACCATGTGTCATCGCTACGGATCATCTTGACTTCCTTTGATGGCTTGTCAACCAGTCTATAAAGCCAGAACGTGAAATGATAACTTTCCTCCCCACTCGGTAAATTGCTGGAGCTAGACCGTTAATCCCTGCACGCCAAATATGCCAATAAAGAGCTCGTTTCGAAAATGGACAGCAAGAATCTTTAACCTAAAAACGGCAGTTGGAGACGCTAACTTGACACAATCTCTTGAACCAGAATCATTTGCAGTGGGGCGGTCCTTCACCACTTGGGAATGTCCCGCCCCACTGCAAAGTGATTCTAATTCAAGATCTTGCGCCAATTTAGCATCTCGAACTGCCGTTTCTAGGTTTAACGAGTTGGCTTGGGTCCATAAAATCTTTAGGTTTGTCATCAGACATCTGTGTTTCCTCCTGTTGTTTTGTATGGATTCATGGAAACACATGGCGTTTTGTGGAACATTGAAACTAATCAAGAAGAAACTCCTAGTCACCTAAAATCAAAGAGTTAAACGCAAAAAAAAGTGATGTTTATCATGATATCTCTTTAAAAAATGTCGCCTATCTGTTACAATATAAATTATGGATGAACTCTTTACGATCGAATATTACGAGACAGATACTGGAAAATGTCCTTATCTCGAATGGGAAGATGAGCTAACAATGGAATTGCGTGCTCAAATTCGCAAAAGGCTAAATCGTGTTCGCCTTGGAAACTTTGGTGATATCAATCATATTGAGGGCAGCATATTCGAACTTCGAATTCATGCTGGGGCTGGATACCGTATATACTATGCAAAAAAAGGCAATAAAATCGTTGTTTTACTTTGTGCTGGTAGTAAGAGAAGCCAAGATCGAGATATTGCTAAGGCTAAAATATACTGGCAAGATTTAGGAGGGTAATATGGGACAAACAAAAAAATATAAAGAACATCTTTTAAAATCGCTTGAAGATCCTAATGAAGCTGCAGCTTATTTGGACGCTTGTTTAGAGGACGAAGATCCTCATGTTTTTCTACTCGCACTAAAAGATGTTGCTGAGGCACGTGGAGGCATGGGGCAATTATCGAAGAAGGCTTCTCTTAATAGACAGAGTCTTTATAGATCTCTTTCAAGAACAGGAAACCCTAAATTGGTTAATGTGTGCACCATTTTAGCATCTCTTGGATTAGAATTTCATATCACAGCTGCCGCTCAAAATTAGTCAGTTATCTTAATGCACATTGGATGCACACTCGCAAGCTAAACACGATTGTATTTGACTAAACAACACTATTGAACAAATTTCAATTACTCCTGTATGCTAGACACATAACAAATAGCCGCGTGCTGTGTTGTTTAGTATGATGGCGAACTCATAACCCGCTGGTCCTTGGTTCAAGTCCAAGTTGCCCCACTTTTTTCCAATGCATGTGAGTATGATTGAGCTTGATTGAATAACAACGTCAAGATAAGGAATGACGTATACGTGAGGGCATCCAATTAGGTTGCGTTCCAGATGGTCAAGGAGTAACTTATCAATACGAGACGACTACTCCAGGGAACTCTTATCTTCTCGATGATGATTTTGTCAGCGGCGAACACCTAAGTCCAAATGATATTGTGATGGAAAAAAGAATATGAAATTCCAAATTCAACAAAACAAGCTTCGTGATGAAGTTAAGAAGAGGATTTTTGATGGGTTTGGAAGTCAGGCTATCGAGTCTACTGGCATAAACGGCCTCAGCGAAGACCCTATTTCATTTGAAATTTTCGATAGAACAGAATTTGTTGGTGCCATTGTTGTCCAACCATTCTGGGAACAATTACACATCAAATACCTTTTTATAGAAAAAAACTACCGTGGTCAAGGAATCGCTCGTCAACTGATGAATCATGCATTGGAATTTGGGATAAAATGCGAATGTCATTTTGCTTTCGTAGAAACGATGAGTTTTCAAGCTCCAAAATTCTATCAAAAAATGGGATTTGTGATTGAATTTTCAAGACCAGGATATGCTGAAAATACGACATTTCATTATCTCAAAAAGTCCTTAAATAGTTCGGAAACACAAAAGAAAATTACCAGAATCGGTGTCTATGGTGTTGCCATAGATACTGGAAAAATTTTGACTGTTCGGCAGAAGCAAGGTCCCTATGCAGATAAGCTTGACTTTCCTGGTGGCGGAATTGAATTTGGAGAATCAGCAGAGCAAGCCATGCGCAGAGAATTTGCTGAAGAGGTGGCAATGGAATTTGATTCTATGCAGCTAATAGATAATTTAACTGTAACAGTGGATATTCCAGGCACGTCTTCCAATCAGGCCTATACATTTTTCCATATGGGGATGATTTATCAGTTGAAAGGCTGTCGATCGATTAACGAACCTGATTTACAAGAACTTCAGCACATTTGGGTAGATCCTCGGACTCTTTCTAAAGTTCAATGTTCTAGTTTACTTTGGAAATATAAGCAGACATACATAAATGGATTAAGGTAGGTAGTCTAATCTCTTTAAGAAAGCTAATGCTAGAGAATAA
>JABDAE010000048.1 GCA_013289325.1 Chlamydiota bacterium | reverse complement strand
GGGCATGTTATGGATAAAGCAAGAGTTATTTTGTAAATTCAAATA
Source organism: Chlamydiota bacterium (assembly GCA_013289325.1). Taxonomy (GTDB): domain Bacteria; phylum Chlamydiota; class Chlamydiia; order Chlamydiales; family Parachlamydiaceae; genus JABDAE01. The sequence continues at coordinate 19,783 of JABDAE010000048.1, read as the reverse complement.
AATCAGAGTCAAACGTTTCCGTTTTAATGTTTTATAGTTTTCTAAAACATCCCCGATTTTATATTCTTATTTTGCCAGAACAAAGTCACCACACCCTTCCTAGCTCAGCTAACAACAATAAAATTGTTACTCTCTAACTATTCTAAAAGACTCATATCTGTGTTCTTTTTGACAATGTGCGCGGGTGGTACTTTTTCTCTATACTCTACAAGCCGTGTGTATTTTTTGTAGTGGATGATTGTGTCATTAAGAGATTGCAAGGCAAGTGGAAGGGGCATTTTATATCCTTTTATCAAGGAGTTTTAGATGATAAATATTCCAATGCAAGCGATTGAGGAGATCTTGATTAGGTGTGGATTCATAGATAATGCCATCTGTTTTGGACTTATGTGAGTCCATACTATTTAAAATCTGCTCGAGGGTATAATAACTGGCCTGTTTGTAATGGTTCCACACGTCATACCCTTGTAAGTATCCTGCCTCTTTTGAGACATCTGCCAAATTGGAGTTATTTAATGCACTGAGATCTTTGTCAAAGTCGCAAGAGGAAAGAGGCGCAAATGGAACATATTTCCCACTATTATGAATTGCAATCAATTTTACAAAAGCTTTGAGATAAATGCCTTTTTCCAATAGTGTGTAGATTCCGTACCCAACACATGGGTGAATAAAGAGCACTCTTATCTCCCCAACCTTCATCCCTTGCATGCCGAGGGCAAACCCAGGAATTACATCGTTTAAGTTAATTTCCATGGGCTGATTGTTTGCCCATGTATCGATGAGTACTTGATCATTAGGTGTTTCTATTTTGCAATGAAATGTGACTTTAGCTTGGTTGCTTAATTCTGTACCTAATCCTTTTTCCAGCGACCTATAGTACAGCTTTTTAGGAGATTTACAGGTTAGATCTTTATCTTTATCTAGTTTGGAGAAAAAAAGGTCTGCTTGCTTGATATTATTTTGTGCTGTGCTCAGGGCTATTAATTTATCATAAGAGTCAGCACTCTGACCGTTAAAGCGAGGCTTAGTATTTGTTTGAGCATCTTTCATTCCTAAAATAAAGCCCTTTTTATAGTCATCGTTTTTATCGTCCAGGATATTTTGAATGCCCATTCCCACCATGGAAGGTAGTAATTTCCGCTCTGATGCTGTAAAATCAAGGGTATAGGTAGAAGACTTTGTTTGTATTAATTCTAGATTTACATTAGGAAAAATGAGGTGAACTACCCGATTTAGAAAATCTTTCGATGATAACAAAGCATTAATATCCGTCTGCGTTTTTTCTAATACAGGAATAAGAGAGGTGGTTTCGTTGTCGTCCTTTAACTTCCCAAAAATAAAGGGGGGGCGCTTTTGGGCTAATTGTGGAGAAGAGATCTCCATTTTTTTGGTAAGATCAGACATTTCCTCGTATATAGAAGAATATGAGAAGCTGGGTTGTAGCTGTGGACTAACAGAAGGGCGATGAAGAAGGAATACTTCCTTAAACATTTCACTCATAGCAACATTTTGTAACAGCACATTTTTCTGAGGAAGCTGTTCATTGGATACTAAGTGATCCTGTAGGCGTTCTATGCGGCTGCCATACAAAGAATTTTGAGTGCCATAGCCCAGCAGTATGCCAATGAGTACAGTGTCGTTTTTAAGAACAGAGTGGAAAGTCTCATCCGGAGTAATGAGTTTCGTTAATAGTTGCTGTGGAGTTGTTGAAGGGCCTAAAACATATTGAAAAAGAGGTAAATTTTCCTTAACAGTCTCTAGGAATAATTTCTTATTGATAAACAGAATATGCACACTATTTTTTGCAAGAGAATCCTCTCCATTATATACGTGAATAATGATATTTTCATGGTTTGGCTTTGCTGTTTTGTTCCAGACTTTTGCTCCCTCTCGTAGATCGACAGCTGCCTTGTGTCTAGGGTTTTCCCCGTAAAAATTGTCGATCGCATTGAACCCATTGATACATACAGGTTTTTTGTTGTATAGAACATAACCACCTTCCGATTCTAACAACATGGTACGGAAAAATTGCTCTAAGACTACAGCCTCATCTTGATGAAGCGATATTCCAAAGCAATGAACCGAAAAGGACACAGCAAAGGCTATAAAAATGGATTTTATGCACATGATCTTTATCTTTGGTTGTTATGATACACGTTTTATCTAACTGACCATGGAGAATAGCACTTGCACCTAGAATTGCAGAACCAATGTGCGCATCCACCGCATTCTTTGTGATACACTGGATGTCCATTTATACAGGTTGGCTCTTTTCTTGGACCTATTTTAGGATTTTCTTTAAGTTCTACGTAAAACCCAAACTCATCGGTTTCTATTCCATGAACGACAATGAATTCGGTGGCTCCAAGTAGAAAAAGGCCATTCTCAGTCACTAATATGTCAGAAGGGTTCACATACATTTTTTGCGATGAGCTGATATTACTACCTTGATAGTTATGTGCGGTTTCGTAAGTCATTGCGCTACTTGCTATTGTGCCACTCATAAAGAAAACGAAAAAAAATAATTTATATATTAATACGTTCGTTCGTTTCATAGTAAGGTTCTCCTTGCTGGTTTTGGGGTTTATTATTCGTCAATATAAGCACAGATTTTCAAATCCTGACGAAGGATAAGCAACTTGGGAGTTTTTAGAAATAGAAATGTTGTTTCCGTTACATTGGATGTGAAATGTAAGCAGCTGCCTTAAGGCAGCTGCTTGATCACAATGGGTTGTGGTGGGCTACCCTTAATATATGTTATCGCAAGGTTGTCGCGGGTTTTGCCTTTGGAGCTGCTTTTGTAGGCATGGAAACTTTCATCTCTTCGATACGGTAGTCCTTGGTTGTAATTTCTACGGTGCCAAGTTTTTCCCGGATGTCATCGCCTTTCTTCATTTGCGAATACCCATCAATCAGGCCTGTTGTATACACATCGCCTGTCTTTAAACCTTTTACTTCTTCCAGGCGCTCTTTAAGCACATGCTCTTGGATGGCTGCCTTTTTTAGCTCCTCTTCAAGGGGTTTTAAGTCTATCTTTTGGTTCTTCTCTTTTTGCTCTTTAATGATGGCATTAATTTGAGCTAACTGTTGTCTTGTCGCTTCGATGCCGCGTTGCAGTTCTAAGGCGATATCGAGTTTTGTGTCCTCAGTAATGATAGCCCTTAGGACCACTTGACGCTTACATAAAATTTGATCTATATCCATATTGTTCTTTTGGGTTTAGGGTTATTATGGTTGTGGTGATGCGCTCGGGTCTTGATTGTTATTGTCAAACAGTGCCTCGTATTGAGTTTTTTGCAACAAATAGGTCGTTGCACCATCCCACAGAACATCATACGGTTGATCGTTAACTGGCAATTTAAATAATTTCGGATCTGCAGCTGGATCTTGACGTCGTTCATTTATTATTCCAATGTTTCGATTAGGGTCTGTAATATCCGTAGAAAGCGTCACTTGTTTGAATCCTTGATCTGGGATTACCTTGGATGCAATTGCAAAGTCTCGTAATTCGGCCTTGTCTGGCTCATCGAATAAATTTTTTAACCAAGATCGATCATTGTTGTAGATGTCACCTATCACAGCTCCCTCTCGAATATTAAAAGGGGCTTTAAGTGGGTTTGTATCCGCAAAATTGAAAATCGATTCCCTTTCATCAAGTCGAGCGCTTGTTTTTAAAAGTTTTGTTCCTTCATCTACATTGATAACTGACTTAACTCGAGATTTTTTTAATTTGATTATTTTGGTGGTTACTCCAATTGTTTGATCTGCATCTTCCCACCAGCTATCGTTCGATGGATTGTACCATAATGTGGCTTCAAGCGTCCCCATTAGAAGGCACGTGGCGACAAAAGTAAAGCGACAAGCTAAAAGCATGTTTTGTTTGAAGAGATGTCTCATATTGCTGGGCTCCATATTTTAAGTGTTTAACGAATTTGGACATTAAGCGGTGTGCTTTCTGATCCATCTGCGTTGATTCCGACTAAAGTGTAAAGGTACTCTTGCTTGGCTTTTCTATTGTGAAGAGTTAGCGAGAACGGTTCTGTTGAGGCAACCGTCTTCACAATTGCGCTACCTTGATAGAGGCGATAGCCAGTAGTTGACGTATCTTGGCTTGGCGTCCATTTTAATAGGTGGATTAGATCGACTTGTGTGGCAAACTTGTTTTTAATCATTTTTCCACTAAAGCTCGAAGGGGAAGTTGGCCCAAACAAGCCAAACCCTTTGTGCCGCTTGAATGGTTTGAATGTTGTTTGCTGATTCTTGCCAAATCGCCAAGGCGTTTCCAGATGGATCGATCGTCACAAGGGGAAAATCCCCAAATACATTTTGGGAAGAGACATTAAGTGGGGTAGACCATGTATGAGCGCCCTTTTTCAAAATAGCTCCTTGAATAACACTCGCTGTTTCAGTAGCCGCTGTCCAGACAACGATTCCATTTCCGACAGTGTCAAAGGCAAGATGAGGCTCTAAACTAAAAAATGAAGGAGAGGAAATATCGGGGAAAGCGACCCATGTACTAGAATTTTTTGTCAAATACGCCCCTTGAATGATGGCGGAGTCTCCAGGACCTCCAACCCATACGGCGATCGCATTGCCTAAGACGTCAAACTTGATTTGTGGAGTAATTGAATCTTGTAAGGAGACTGAAATAACAGCTGAAGTCCCCCAAGTGGAAGATCCTTTGATAAGGGATGCGGCCTTTATCACGAATAGATTGGCACCTGAATCATATTCTGTCCATACAGCAAGGGTATTTCCTAAATTGTCAATGGCCACTTGTGCGTCATAGGAGAGTTTTAGGGCTTCGGTTAAATCGGAAGTGGCGACAAAGCTTTGGGAGGTATTTTCAAGCGTTGTTCCTTGAATTTTTGAGTGTGTATCATCGATCGATTGTTCCCAAAGGGCAACGCAATTGCCTAAAGGACCAACGGCGAGTTGAGGATCACTCGCTTGCGCAGATGATGGGGAAATTGTCCCTTTTTTGCGCCAAAAAATCATTGTTCGGTGCAACGAGAATGGCTCTTATCATTTATTTGTTGATATTTACTGATTTTAATGGCATGTTGGTTGAAGCGTAATGAAGCCGTTTTCAGTAAACTTAATGAAAGTTGCTGTGATGAGCAGGAAAATAGATGTTGTTTTAAAATTTATTAATATAGGAGATATTATGGATACAAACTCTCAAAATGCATTAAATCAGGACCAGACAGGTGATGATTTCGAAATTTTTGAAATTGATGTTATCCAAAGGCCAACCTTGCAGCATGACCAATAAATCTGGAAGTGAAATCAAGAGCACAATTGCATTAGTCTCGTTACACCTTGGTTCATTTTTTGCAAGATCTTGCATAATTGTACAAGATTAAAACCTTTAGTTAAAAACATGTCAAGATAGACTTCTTGCATAGCTTGTTTGTTTGCCAAGCAACTTTCCATTTTAACAAGCAAAGGAAGTTATGCAAGAGATGTAATATCGTAGAATCACATGATTTTTAAATAGCATCAATTTTTTTTATTCTATTATATATAACATACTTACAAACAAACAATCTAATTAAAATTAGATACCCGAGTACGCTGACTCAAAACTATTGGGCTATTGAGGAAAAGTCAACAAAAACAACGTTCGCAGTTCCAAAGCTAGCAGTCATGATCGTAGTTGCTTGCGCTGAACCAATTACAAGGGATGAACTGTTTAGATATCTTCTTCACAACACCCAAGAAACAGATTCAAATAAAATTGAAAAACTACTGAATGTTTTAATTTCTAAACACATCATTCATTTTGCAGAGACATTCTCTGAATTACTTCCACAAGCAGACATGTGGAAATGCAACGGATGGGAGGCTGCTGCAGATTATCATTTTTTCACATGGGATGCCCCTTTTCTTGACTATTCTAAAGAGGGAGGGGGGCATGACCAAGACAGAAAAAATATGGTGCGTTATCAAGAAGAGCTACCCGATACTCAAAGATGTAAGTTGTACAATGACTTTTTAGGTAGACTAAGCCTTTACAATCCATCAGAGTGCTTACCCTTATTTGGCCAGAGTATATTTACTTTACTAGATAAATTAAAAATTCTATTTTCCTTGGCCTTTGGGAAAACGGGTGAAAAGCCTTGTCACTGGTCTGATGTACCCCTTATTAGACGAACTAGCCCTTCAGGCGGAAGCCGTCACCCTACAGAAGGGTATTTTTTTTCTCTTATGGAGGATCCACCAAAAGGTTGCTATCATATTCAAACAGATCCTTCATCTCTAGTACATATATCCTCTTTTTCGCAAGAGCCAACTATTTTGAAAGATAATATACAGCCATGTGATGGAGCCATTATCCTGACGAGTGTTTTTGAAAGGAACATGTATAGATATAGAGAACCAAGAACATTTAGGACTATTCATATGGATGTAGGACATGTACTCCAAACAATTGAAACCATTTCTTCCGAGCTTGATATTCAAATCCAAGTCCATTTAAATTTTGATGAGAAGGAGATTTTGCAAAATATAAAATCATCTAAACTTGAAGAAGGAGTAATGGCGGTCATTACAATTAATGGAGAAAGTAAAAGATGAATCTTACCTTTAATAATTCTGAAGAATCGGAAGAAGGATTTTCGATTACGTTAAATGACCCATTAAATGGAATTAAAATTAAACATAATATAAAATCTTGCTTGGAACATTTAAATAATTATCGGCAAAATGAACATATTCTCTCCAAAAATGATGATCTGTCAATTCATCACTGGTGGACTAGGAAATGGCAAGTTTCTTTAGACTATTATCTGTCTTCACAATCTGATATAAATAATTTACATAAAGCTCTACAGTCTAAGTCATTAGAAAAAATCGGTGTTTATTTACCCTCAGGATCTACTCCTGTAATGTGTAATCAAGTCCAGGCTTTAATTACTCGTAAAACCCATAGAAAATTCCGATTTGACCCTCTACCATTAACCACTTTGTCAACCATATTAAGAAGTTTAGATGGGGAGCTTTTTCCTGAAATATGGAATTACTATATTGCGATATTTAACGTTCAGGGCATACAGCCAGGTTTATATCTTTATTGTCCATTACAGCATGGGTTAATTTTAGTAAAAGAGGGAAATTTTAGGGAAAAATTGGTAACACTTCTTTGCGGTATGTCTGCTACGCTTACAGCTTCTTTCACGATGATTTTTTCAATTGATCTTATAACAGCCCAGCAACAACTTCCCTATGAAAGAGCATTGCGCGAAATCTACATTGATTCTGGTAGAATGGCTCAAAAACTAATCCTAAAAGGGATCCAATATCACATAGGTGCCCTCCCTTCCCCAGCTATGAGAGATACCTCTATGTGTCAATTTCTAGGTATAGATCCGACGTTCAAGATCCCAATCTACTCTGTTTCCATGGGAATCATTACTGAAGTAAGCTTACCCCCTATTGATCAAGGGGCTGGATGAGAATACGATTACAATCAAGCTGTCAAATCAAAAAATATGAAAATGGCATTACCGAAATATTTTCATCTGATCAGAAAAAGAAATATCAAATAAACTTAAAGAACCGAGCGCTTCATTTATTTATTGCCGTTTTACAAGAAGGTATAAACTATCCAGGTGGTATCGTGCAGGAAGCGCAAAGAATTGGTGTGTCAGAAACAAGTTTGTATTCTCTTATTGGCGCGCTTAAGAAAAATGGGCTTTTATATGAGGATAATGATGATTTCTCTTGTACACTTTTGCAAAATAGTCCTTATGATAGGCAAATTCGTTTCTTTCGAACATTTGAAAGAACAGGTTTCTCAGGAGACAATCTAAACCAAAATCTTCAAAACAAAACAGTTTTAATTACCGGTCTTGGTGGATACGGCTCTTGGCTTGCGTTGCTATGTGCACGAATGGGAATTCGCAAGATCATTGGGATTGACTTCGATCGAGTTGAGGTAACGAATTTGCATCGACAAGTCATCTATGACCAGCAGGATATAGGAAAGTTAAAAATTGACGTGTGCAAAAAGAAAATTCAAAGTGCCGATCCTACAGTGCATTTTGTAGGTAATAACATCAAAATAACCCATCCTGAAGACCTAATAGGTGTGCTTGAAGAAGTTGATCTGATTATTAATCCTTTTAGTTATCTGCCAAGCAAGAAAGCGCCGCATCATCCTGCAGGAATAGTTGCTCAAGCCTCTTTATATGCCAGAAAACCCTGCTTGACTTTAGGAGGTTCGTGGATAGGACCGCTGACTCTTGGGGGAGAAACTCCATGTTATTTTTGTGCTATTAAAAAACTGGAAGAAAAGGCAGATCTTGACCCAGAACATCGCAATCCTAATATACAAAAGAGGGCTTTTGCCCCTCCCATTGCCACATGCTGTTCAATGGCGGCATTTGAGGCTGCGAGATTTCTTTCAAAATGTAATGAACCACAAGTACTGCGAGGGGTTATTCAACTTGATATCTTTGATTTTTCTAATAGTCAATTTTTTGATCTAAGGCGTGATCCTGACTGTTCATTTTGCTCGCAATATGCTGATAAAACTAAGAGGTCTCCATGAGTATATTTGCATTGAAAACGACTCTTTTATCTAAACAGTTTTGGAGAAAAAAAAATCTTTTCTCCAAAAAAGAATTTTTTGCTGCAGTAAAAAATCTTAACATGGAAGTTCGTCCTGGCGAAGCCGTGGCCTTTCTTGGCCCTAATGGAGCAGGAAAAAGTACATCAATTAAGCTTTTGTGCGGAATATTAAAACCTACCACAGGTACCTCATGGCTTAGTGGCTATCCATCAGGTTCTTTTGAAGCCAATATGCGCCTTGGATTAGTTCTTGGAACACGAAGTAGTTTATGGATGTACTTAACCGTAAAGCAAAGCTTGGAAATGATAGGAGCAACCTATTTTCTTTCAAATCAAGAGGTAAATTCACGTATTAACACATTGGCGGAATTATTTGAAATTCAGCCATTCCTTAGTTCTCCTCCAAACTCATTATCACTTGGAGAAAGAATGAGGTGCGAAATCGTTGCAAGTTTAATCCACCGCCCTTCAATTTTATTAGCTGATGAGCCGACAATTGGTCTTGATATTGTAGGAAAAACTACGTTCCGTAACCTATTAAAACAATGGCAGGAGGAGGAAAAAGCTACCCTTCTTTTAACAAGCCATGACATGAGCGATGTTGCTGCCCTTTGTCAAAGAGCAATACTTATTGATAAAGGTGAAATTCGCTATGATGGACTCCTCAAAGGTCTAAAGGGATCGCTTGCCTCAACGCGAAATATAAAACTGACCTTTTCTCAACTCATGTTAGGCAACGTCCTAACAGGACATGAAATAAAAATGATTGAAGATAACCATTTGACAAAAACCTTTCAGATCGATACGAAAGAAATCTCCATTATAGAGGCTATAGATCAATTAATGCGCCAGTTTAAAGATACCATCCTTGATATTTCTGTGGAGGAGATGAGTCTAGAGTCACTTATTACCCAATGGTATACAGGCAAAATTTTCTGATATGAAGCAGCTCCTAAGATTCTATTTCAAACTTTCTACATTTTCGATCAAAGAAGAATTTTCAAGCTTAAGTACAATTATTGCTGGGTTAATTTTGTACCCATGTTTCATTTGGATTTTTTCCAAATTGTGGCTTGGTTTAAACAATAACGTTTCGACATTTGGAACAAAAGCACTTTTTGCATACATTGGATTAACGGAAATCCTTTTCATGACATCCCTTAAAGAGTCTTTTATTGACAAAGCGAGCTCTGACTTTTCACTATCGTTTACACGGCCCAGGATGTGGCCATTTTATATTTCTGTTTCAATTTACAGTCGAGCGTTGTTTCGAAGATTGGTCAATCTATCAATATATATTCTTATTATTCCTCTCTTTATAGAGGAATTTGCTCTCTCATGGTATGCAGCCATGCGATTTCTTATTTTACTTCCATTTATTACTGTATTAGAGACAGTATATTCCTTTTTGCTAACATGTTTACAAATTAGATTTCATTCTATCAGAAATTTTCGTATGTTATTTGGGAAATTATTTTTGATATTCGGAGGAGTCCTTGCACCCTTATCTGACATACCAGATAGGTGGCAGGCAATCTTTATCAACAATCCGTTTTCCGATCTAATTTTTCAACCCTGTTATTTCTCTGTAAAAGGTGAATTTTATCATTTATCGATAGAACTTTGGACGCTGCGGTTAATCATCCAATTTATCTGCATTTCTGGACTCACCTTTTGGATTTATAACAACTCGCGCCAGCACTATCACAATTTTGGAGGATAAAATGGCTGCATTGTTTTGGTTAGCGTTGAAGAATCAATGGTCGGCACAAATGAGAAGACCTATAGAATTTGTGTCTTCTTTGATTGCCCTCATATTAAACAATAGTTTTTATTTGTATGGAATTTATCTTTTGGCCATTTTGAGTCATGAAGGAGATTCTTTTGCCAAAAAAGAGTATTTGATGTCTACTGGCATGGTTCTGACAAGTTGGGGGTTGTTGAATGTGTTGGCTGGAGGATTATTTGAATTATGTACTCTTATAGAAACAGGAGGATTGGAGACATTTCTTGCAAAGCCAAGACCTCCTTTATTACTTGTGGCCATCTCCAAATCAAATGTTGTTTCTATAGGTGAAATAATTCAGGGGATATCAACCCTTATACTAGTAGCGGTTATATATGGTTTTGCCCCCAGCTTACGTGCATTAGCAAGTTCTGTAATTTTGGCTTTCGCATTTGCTGGTATAGTGATTTTGATCGGATCGCTATCATTTATTAGTTCAAGAGGTGGTCAGTTGTCGTATGTTTTGCTTAATGTTATTCTGACTTTATCTCTATTTCCAATTAGCCGTGCATTACAAGGGAGAGAAAAATGGATTCTCTATTTATCACCACTTCTTTTGACCGCGACCTTGCCTCGACTAGCGGCTCTTGGAGGTGATATCATGACGTTTGTTATTTTCATTTTTGCGACATCCGGACTTTTCGCTGCATCCATCATGGTATTTAAAGTCGGACTTGAAAGTTATAAAGCGACAAATTATATAGTATTAAATGAATAGAAGCTAAAACTATTTAATGATGATCGTTATGAGCAGAGGAAAGTGTAGTGGGTTGAAGGTCTTCTAAATTATCCGAAAACACTTTGAGCCCCCCTCTAAGACGTCAACCACATGGGGAGAAATTCGCTATTCAAAAGAAGGGGCCCATATTGTCCCCGCATTTCCGGAATAGGTAATTTAATGATCGTAGACATGGTAGATTTAAAACTATCGGCTGGAAGAGCATTATGGGGACATGTGTTCCCAAAATTACGCGCTGTATGTGTGAATGCATCAGAACAGGTTGTCTTCATGCATTTGTATCATGACGAAGAGATATCTGAAGATGATAAAGAGCTCTGTGAGTGTTTTAGAGATGAAGTGATAGCGGATTTTGGTCATCTGACAACGAAAACGGGCGAGGACATAGAATTTGAAATCCCACTGATACGCATCGATTACCCCCAGGAAATGCCCTTAAATGGTCAGTGGGTTTATTATAGATATGAAAGTAAAAAAGCGCCCTATTTTACAATGATTTCAACGCTTGGTGAATATGATACATTTAACAATGTCAATTTAAGACTTGTGATTTATAGAGCCTTGCTCGGTAATGTCTTTCCAAACTTAAGGGGTGTTACTGCAAAAACAACAGATACGCATTGTATTGTCCATTTTTACTATGATGGGGAACTTAGCCAAGATGATAAAGAACTTTGTCAGCATGTCATTAATGAGATAATTGCCGATTATTCTCTTGTACAGAAAAAAGAAGAGCGCAAAATGGAATTTGAAATACCACTGGTTCGCATTGACTACCCTCAAAAAATGCCTTTAATAGGCGGTTGGGTCTATTATCGTATGAAATAGATTAAGGGGAGTCTTCTCATATGCATTACCTCTCATTGACAAGCTCTTGAGAATATGAGACTGTGCATGGAAAAAGACAGCAGCTCAGTTTACTCCTCTAGGAGCCCAATTATTTAAGAATATGTGTTTACAAACAAAAGAGGTACGCGTTCACAGAGTAGGTAATTTCGTGTGCGTGCCCGATTGAGTTTGGTACGGTCCTTGAGCTATTCTGATAAGCATAGCACAATGCGCTGCAGCAACTCTCTACATTCTGTATAACACCTTACCTCTATCAGATTAAGCTCTTGGCATAAGTCAAAAATAGCTGCAAACTCTGTTGCAGAAATCTCTTGCAAAGCAATTTGGCTGGTGTCCATGCTGGGTTTATATTAGAAGAAAGTTTTTCGGTATAAATAATGAATGATTGCTTTCGTAAATTTGGTCGAAGTCGTGTAGGTTGATTTAGGCTAATATCGTGGCTATCTATAAATCCCTAAAACGGAGATGTTTGACTTATATTTCTTTGGAGTTACAGAAAAATTCTTGCTTTATCCATCAAGGATGGCTTATTGTGGGCATAATGCTTCTATATAACCTATATTTTTACATGTCTGGAGTAAGATATGCAATTTTGTTTACTTATTTATTTTTGTTTAGTTGCTTCATTCATTAATGTAGGCGCAGCAGAGTTTAATAACTCTTCTACCTTCGAAAATAGCGAAGTTTTTTCAGACTGTATTACCGTAAACTTTGAACAAATTCATTTGACTAATGATGGCATGTTTGTCCATATTGATAGAGAGTACATCCCAATTTACGCGCTTTATTCCAATGGGGCTAACCAATATACAATCCATTTAGATGCTCACAATAGATTGCATTGCCTAAAAACATGCCAATATTGTAACAAAATGTATGATTGTCATCGATACAAGGGCTGTCCTAATGTGAATTGCCCTGGAATGCATTAACGTTAAGAACAATTGACAATCAAGAGATTGAGAATAGTATGATTTTACAAAGTTTTTTTCTTGTTACAGAGGCTCTTTTACGCTAATATGTGTGAGGTTTTTTTAGTGTTTGTTCAAGGGGCCTAATAATTTTATCACTCTGTAAGTTTTTGTAATGTAAGATCTAGAAAATTCTTGTCTTTATAAATTGCTTTTATCGCAACTCTTTCTTTTTTGTAAATATTTACAACAGGATCGATTTCATTATAAGAAACGAAAGATGGTAATTGCAAGTTGTCGATTGTAAATTTTATATGGCCTCTTAATTGCTCGTTGCTGAAGTGTGTTTTAATATTATTACATAATTCATCACAAGATTTGGGGTGATCGAAGTATCTCCAGTGGAAGATCTGTGAATTTGTTTTCCCAAATCCAAATAATAAACCATATAGGTAAGAATTTAGATTTTTCCAAAAAACTGACCCTTTTTGATTTATTTGAAGTGTAAGTTCCATGGGGTGAAAATCAAATCCCAGGGCTTTTTGAAAAGCTTCGTAATTATTTTGAATTATTACTGCTGTTTTTAATATATCTACAAAAACTATGAAAAAGGTATGTGGGTCCTGACCTTCTTGTTTGAAAAGCATAAATCTTTTCATTGGAAAGCGAGGACTAATTTGCTCCCATTTTTCCCACGCTTCAGAAAGTTTATATCCTTCTATTACGTCAACACTCAAACCATCTTTAAAAGCCTCTTGCTTTTCTTCTTCACTAAGTGATTCATATAAGGCTTTGATTTCCTCTTCCGAATAATTGTCAACAGCAATAAGGGTGATAGGCTTATGAGCACCCCATAAAGTATAAATCCCATGCTCAAATAACATTATATCACTAAAAAATTGTGTCAGCCATTCCCTTTCATCGTGGGAGGTTTTATCAGATAATGTTGATTTTTTAGTAGGTTGGCAAGCAGAAAAAAGCAACACAATAAATAGTATAGATAATTTATTAAACTGACAAAAGATATAATAAAATTTAGAAACGATCATAGTACAACCCTTTATCTTTTATCCTCAGGTTAACATAGAGGTATTCGTTTTATTATAAGTGATGAGGGTTGGCCATCACGCAGGCATGGCCCTCATCACTTGATCACAATGTGTTGAGGTGGGCTACCTTTAACATATGTTATCGCAAGGTTGTCGCGGGTTTTGCCTTTGGAGCCGTTTTTGTAGGCATGGACACTTTCATCTCTTCGATTCGGTAGTCCTTGGTTGTAATTTCTACGGTGCCAAGTTTTTCCCGGATGTCATCGCCTTTCTTCATTTGCGAATACCCATCAATCAGGCCTGTTGTATACACATCGCCTGTCTTTAAACCTTTTACTTCTTCCAGGCGCTCTTTAAGCACATGCTCTTGGATGGCTGCCTTTTTTAGCTCCTCTTCAAGGGGTTTTAAGTCTATCTTTTGGTTCTTCTCTTTTTGCTCTTTAATGATGGCATTAATTTGAGCTAACTGTTGTCTTGTCGCTTCGATGCCGCGTTGCAGTTCTAAGGCGATATCGAGTTTTGTGTCCTCAGTAATGATAGCCCTTAGGACCACTTGACGCTTACATAAAATTTGATCTATATCCATATTGTTCTTTTGGGTTTAGGGTTATTATGGTTGTGGTGATGCGCTCGGGTCTTGATTGTTTTTGTCAAAAAGTGCCTCGTATTGAGTTTTCTGCAACAAATAGGTCGTTGCACCATCCCACAAAACATCATACGGTTGACCATCAACTGGCAACTTGTATAATTTTGGGTCTGCAGCTGGATCTTGACGCTGATTATTTATTATTCCAATGTCTAGATTAGGATCTTTACTAGGCGTAGAAAGTGTCACTCTTTTGAACTTTGGATCTAGGGGTACCTGGGATGCAATTGCAAAGTCTCGTAATTCGGCCTTGTCTGACTCATCGAATAATTGTTCTATCCAAGATTGATAATTATTGTATTTGTTTCCTATTGAAGCTCCCTCTCGAATATTAAAAGGGGCTTTAAGGGGGTTTCTATCCGTAAAATTGAAAATCGATTGCCTTTCATCAAGTGGAGCGCTTGCTTGTAAAAGTTTTGTTCCTTCATCTACATCGATAACTGACTTGACTCGAAATTTTTTTAATTTGATTATTTTGGTGGTCACTCCAATTGTTTGATCTGCATCTTCCCACCAGCTATCGTTCGATGGATTGTACCATAATGTGGCTTCAAGCGTCCCCACTAGGAGGCACATGGCGGCAAAAGTAAAGCGACAAGCTAAAAGTATGTTTTGTTTGAAGAGATGTCTCATATTGCTGGGCTCCATATTTTAAGTGTTTAACGAATTTGGACATTAAGCGGTGTGCTTTCCGATCCATCTGCGTTGATACCGACTAAAGTGTAAAGGTACTCTCGCTTGGCTTTTCTATTGTGAAGAGTCAGCGAGAATGGTCCTGTTGAGGCAGTTGTCTTCACAATTGTGCTGCCTTGATAAAGGCGATAGCCAGTAGTTGACGTATCTTGGCTTTGCGTCCATTTCAATAGGTGGATTAGATCGACTTGTGTGGCAAACTTGTTTTTAATCGTTTTCCCACTAAAGTTAGAAGGGGGAGTCGGTCCAAACAAGCCAAGCCCTTGCGCCACTTGAATGGTTTGAATGTTGTTTGCTGATTCTTGCCAAATCGCCACGGCGTTTCCATATGGATCGATCGTCACGAGGGGAAAATCCCCAAATACATTTTGGGAAGAGACGTTAAGTGGGGTAGACCATGTATGCGCGCCCTTTTTCAAAAGAGCTCCTTGAATAACACTCGCTGTCTCAGTAGCCGCTGTCCACACAACGATCCCATTTCCGACAGTATCAAAGGCAAGATGAGGCTCCAAACTAAAAAATGAAGGAGAGGAAATATCGGGGAAAGCGACCCATGTACTAGAATTTTTTGTCAAATACGCCCCTTGAATGATGGCGGAGTCTCCAGGACCTCCAACCCATACGGCGATCGCATTGCCTAAGACGTCAAACTTGATTTGTGGAGTAATTGAATCTTGTAAGGAGACTGAAATAACAGCTGAAGTCCCCCAAGTGGAAGATCCTTTGATAAGGGATGCGG
This sequence comes from Chlamydiota bacterium, assembly GCA_013289325.1. Classification (GTDB taxonomy): domain Bacteria; phylum Chlamydiota; class Chlamydiia; order Chlamydiales; family Parachlamydiaceae; genus JABDAE01. The sequence goes on along the minus strand of JABDAE010000048.1, from coordinate 3,797 downwards.
CCTTTATCACGAATAGATTGGCACCTGAATCATATTCTGTCCATACAGCAAGGGTATTTCCTAAATTGTCAATGGCCACTTGTGCGTCATAGGAGAGTTTTAGGGCTTCGGTTAAATCGGAAGTGGCGACAAAGCTTTGGGAGGTATTTTCAAGCGTTGTTCCTTGAATTTTTGAGTGTGTATCATCGATCGATTGTTCCCAAAGGGCCACACAATTGCCTAAAGGGCCAACGGCAAGTTGAGGATCACTCGCTTGACCAGATGATGGGGAAATTGTCCCTTTTTGGGTCCAGGTAGAGCTTCCTTTAGGCAAGATGGCAGATTGGATGACATGGTCGTTTCCAATGTATGCAATCCAAATGGCAATGGCATTGCCGCTTGGATCAAACACGACCTTAGGGTCTATGGAATTGTGGGTACTTGCAGAAAGATCTGCTGTCGGGACCCAAGTATTAGAGCCTTTGGCAAGGGTCGCAGCTTGTACAATAAATACAGATCCATTGAAACGGTACCAAACGGCGATGGCCGATCCATCTGGATTTACTGCGAGTTGTGGGAGTAAAGCGTTACCCGAAGAATTTGAAATTTCTTGATTAAAAAACTCCCATTTAAGCCCATTTTTGGGCAGTTTTGCCCCTTTAATGATGCTGTGATTTCCGTTGTAGTAGGTAAAAATGGCGATCGCATTTCCCTCTGTATCTACACCAATTTGTCCGGGATAGTCATTAGGGCTAATGAGAGATAGGTCTTTTGATAAGGTAATAGAGGGGGCAAAATCTGCAAAAATGAAGCTGTTGATCGATAAAAGAAAGCCACACAGCAAATAGATTAGACGGTGATTCATTAGGGGAATTCCTTTCTTAAAAGGGTTTTGGGTAAGAGCTGCTCCTTTCATCGGAAGCGCTTTAATAAAGCTAAACGAAAAATTCTTCATGGTAATTTCCATTATACGGGATGTAATAGACTCGTATACACTATTCAAGTTTGTATTGTCAATATAAACGGGGGAAAATATTGCATTTTAATTGAATTAATGGTAAAAATACGATAGCTACTTTTTGCCATAGGGCATTGAAGGAGAAACAAACTAACGGGAAGAGAATGCATCCGACTTATATAGGTGACCTTAAGCCTGATAGCAACGATTTATATGCAATGGAGGAGGGGCTTCCATTTCCCGTCAAATCCAATAGACGCAATAGAAATTGTTCTTTCAGCTTTAGCGTTAAGCATGTGCTTTACAGTATGGGTGCTCTTTTAGGAACTGTGGGCGCTGTTTTTTGTGCAAGAAAATATTTTGCAGAGTACCCTCTTGAAGCAAGTTCTGCCCTTGCAAAAATTGAAGACCTTTGGCCAAAGACGATCTCCCATAACATGCACGGCATAGTGCAAACTCGAGATGTGCTGAACGAAACTAATCAGGTGATTCCAGATCAGCTTCTCGATGCAAATAAGGGACTAATATGGCAGCAGGCAGTGATAGGGGCTAATTATTGTAAAGACCTTGCCAATCCTCCACAATTCGTTAAAGTCAAAAATCTTCCCAGCTGGGTTAAAGGGGAGTATTCTCTGATTGGCAGCTTTAAACCTTACGGAACTCCCCAGGATGTGAAAGTTGTAAATGGTTCTATATATCTTACATCAGGAGATACTATCTATGTACTTAAAAGGGCTAATGAGGGAAATATAACCCAGATAGTCAGTTTTCCAGCTAAATTTGCTAAGGAAATGTCATTTAGTGGCAAGACAGCATTTGTATCCAGTTATAATGCTATCTATAAAGTGGATTTTACTAATCAGACAAAACCAAAGCTCATTGCTACCTATAACATGACAAGCAACTTATGGGGATTGACAAGCGTAGACAATCGCATATATACAGGTGATAGTAAAGGTTTCAAACTATTTAAAACCTCTAATGCGACGGCTTTTATATTATTGGGGAATTACTCAACGCCATATACAGCAGATGCAGTGGTCGTTGTGGATAATACAACTTATGTGTCTTCTAGATATAACGGGGTTTTTAAGCTCGATGTGAGCAACCCCATGAATATTAAGCTATTATGGAACTATAAATCTACATCCTATCGATTGCGTGTTTTGGTCGAAGGAAATATTGTCATTATCACTGATTCAAATCTTGGGCTGCTGATTTTCGATAATAGTGACCAAGTCACTTTTAAATTACTTACGACTTACAATCCCAGAGGGGCTGCAAATGGAGCGGCGATACTGGGAGATACTATAATTTTGGCAGTCGGATCGAGTGGGGTAGAATTTATCGATATTAGCAACATTAAAGCACCCCGATTAGTGGGAAACTATGTGACAGGTGGATATGTCACAAAAGTTGTCGTCATGGGCGATACTCTGTTAGTTCTTGACGACAGTAAAGGACTTCTTTTAATTTCCTTAAAGAGCATCAAGTTAAGCGGCATTCCTAATAAGGTTGAACGCACCGTTTTAGATATTCAAGTGAATTGTCTAAAGAATATTGTTGCCGATTCTCCAACAATTACCACGACTAAGTTCCCGCAACGGACAGGGCTTACTTTTTCTGATATCTCAACAGAGCCGAATCAAAATTTTGTTGTCCCTTTTGCGGGTAGTTCTTATTTCACGAGTACAGTGGATCCCTTTTTATCCATTCGAGCCAAACAAGTAAACGGAAAACCACTTTCTCCATGGCTACAGTTGCAAATCACCCCACAGCTTATTCAATCGTATGATTTAACGGATTTTGGTCTAGGTGTTGCCTACGAAGATGGTATGCTGTATGTGGCGGCGGGAACGCAAGGGGTCTTAGCCTTTTATGCTCCCGATCCAGATACTCTGATCTACGTAAGTACCTACGATACGCCGGGTTCGGCGTCTGCACTCGTTGCTCTCGATGGGAATGTGTATGTGGCAGACGGTGTGGGTGGTTTCCTCATCATCAGTTTTAAAGATCCCCAAAATCCGAAATTGTTGCGCAGCTATGTTGATAATAGTCCGAATCTAAACATTCCGGGTGGGAGTAGTGGCAGTTTGGCCGTGAGTCTTGCAGTCGATAAGGGGTTTACGTATGTGGTGGACTTTTATAAAGGACTACAGATTTTTAATACGACGATCCCGGAAAATTTTAAGTACTTAAGTACTGAACAGTTTTCAACCCGTCCTGTTGATCTGCTTATTGATGGCGATCTGGCCCTTGTTCAAACCAACAGCAGAGATTTATACAGAATTGACGTGAGTAACAAAACAGCTCCTAAATACTTAGGCTCGGACGATTTACCCGATTATGTCAGAAAAGCGAGGGGAGTTGTGCCTGTGATTGGCAACACAGCATATGCGGCCTATCGTGAGGAAGGGTTGCTGATTCTCGATGTGGAAGGATTTAACAGTACGGGAATATTAGGTACATTTTTAGCCACATATCCGGTTTATAATGTTGTTGTCGTTGGGCCTACAGCGTATCTTGTCTGTGGAATTGCAGGTTCTGGAGCCGTTATTTCAATTAATTTGGATCGCTGGCAGTTTATTGGGAATCCAAAAGCCTCTGATGTGGGCACTTACAAGATTGCAGTCACTGCTTCGGACGAATATGGGGGTAGTGTGACAGACGTATTCACTAGCAACATTAAAGGTCCTCCCGTCCAGGTACAGCAATTTACACCTATGCCAATTAAGACTGGGGTACCTCTTACTTACTTTGTTCCTCCGGATGCCTTTCAAGCTCCTAATGAGGGGACGCTTCTTGTCTATTCTGCTACTTTGCCAAATGGGCAGCCTCTTACCGGGTGGCTTGGATTTAA
>JABDAE010000047.1 GCA_013289325.1 Chlamydiota bacterium | reverse complement strand
ATTCTCAAAAGAACAAACCTTTTCAATCATAAAGGAGATATCTAATGATGAAAAATTTTATCCAGAAAGTCATGGTGATTGCCGTTGTGGCAAGTTCACTTTGTTCTTTAGCTTTTGCTGCAAAGGATTTTCAGGTTGAAAATCAACCGCAAGTCATTGAAAAAGCCGCTCAATTAGAGCTAAAAGGCGTTCTAAAACAAAAAGATAATGGATACCTATACATAGACGTATCTAACGATTTTATTGCGAAGACATTGCCATTGATCGAGGCGCCAGGTAAAATTGCCCCTCCAAGACACTATGCTTGCAAGAAAGGGATCGGTGCGCATATTAGCGTGATGTATGAAAACGAACAGATTACAAACGAAATCTGGGAAATTAAAGAGCTTGGTCAAGAGTTTACTTTCACTGTCAAAGAGTTGCGCACAGTAAAGTTAAATAATCACAATAAGGTCAGAAAACTTTGGCTAATCGCAATCTCTTCACCAGAACTTGAGAAACTCCGAGAAAGTTATGGCCTCTCATCCCTTTTAAAGGACCGTGATTTCCATATCACAATCGGTACGCAAGTTCCGGGTAAACCTACAATTAAGTGCAACGAAAGTTCTCTTAAGACAAACAAAGAAGAACAAAAAGCAGCTTAATACCTGTTTACTGTACATTCTGCACCCCGAATTCGGGGTGCAGTCATCTTTAACAAATCTTAACATGAATTGCGTATACCTTCATGAATGAAAAAAATGTACGTAAAATTGATGAAAAGGATGTTGAAGCTTTTATTATTAATGCTCGTGTTGGCAGTAGATAACGCGGCCGCCTTACCTCATGAAAAAGACAATCTATCGCAAACTCTTTTGCCAAACGGGATGAAGCTTTGGGTAAAGCAAACAGCATTTGATCCACAACAAGTGTACGTGACGCTAACTGCGCCTGGAGGATATGCCCTAGTTCCCCCAGAAGATCGCGTATCGATTGAACTTATTCCAGCGATTGCGTGGGAATCAGGTGTTAACGGATTAAATAGCGATCAGCTTACAGCGCTTTTTCATGATCGCAATATCGAATTTACCCCCAAAATATACCCTTATAAACGATCAATCGAAGGCATGTGTAAAACCGATGACTTAAAGCTGATTTTTCAGTGTGTGCAAGGGATACTCACAAAACAGCAGATCAATGAAGAAGGGGTAAAAAGAGCCAAGGATTCAGCAAAAAGAGCCGTGCAAAAGCTTTTAAATGATCCGGAGTATCTGTATCAAGCGGGATGCCTAAAAGTCAACACAAATGCAAAGAGGGCTTTACAGCTCATGACAGTAGAAGAGATCGATAAAGTTAATATCGATAAATGCATACGCCTTTATGCTGACTTTTTTTTAAATCCAAAAGATTTTGCCATCATTGTCGTTGGAGATATCGATCCCGCTACTGTGAAAAATCTCGCCAACCGATATCTTGCCACTATTGCCAAGAGGGAGATCACTGTTTCTAGAATTAATGAGAAGATAAACGCGTTCCCTCCCGGCACAACTTCTTTGGAACTGACCCTTCCCAAAGAATGCTGCCTTAAAGATACAGTGACCCAGCTCACATTTCCCTGGCAAAGTGCCATTGGACAAGATTCAATATCTGAAATTGCCATTGCTTGCCAAATTGTGAAAACATGTATGAAAAAAATTCTTAAAAATGATATGAAGGCCACTTGCGGCATCGATGTCGCCTATGAGTTTCCCTACTATCCTCTTCTTAGCGATCCATGGGTTTCAATCAAATTTAGGTGCTTGTTAGAAGAAATTCCCCTTGTCAAGGGTCGCCTTATCTCTCTTTTAAAGCGTATGCAAGAAGAAGGTTTAAAGGAAGAGGAGCTATGTGAAATTAAAGAGTTAGAGCGCAGCAGCTGCCTTTTTAGCTTAAACGATAACTTCTTTTGGGTGTCGACTTTAGCTAACTACTATTTGTGGGGCTTTGATCCTTTGTTAATTGAGCGCAATCAGCGCTTTGGACAAGATTTAACAGGCGAGCAAGTAAAATCGATCTTTAAAAGAGGAGTGTCGCTAGACCATTATAGCGAGATCAAAGCTAAAGGAGTCAATCATGCAAACGAACAAAAAAAATAATATCGCGCAAAGACCAAAGAGCCAAGCCCTTTATGAAAGCCTTTCTCAAGCAATTCCGGGAGGTGTCAATTCCCCTTTAAGGGCGTTTAAATCGGCAAATATTCTTCCTTTGATTGCAGAAAGGGGAGATAAAGACATGATTTATGACGTCGATGGAAATGGATATATCGATTATTGCGGTTCATGGGGGCCGCTCATTCATGGCCACTCCCACCCAGCCATTTGCAAGGCAGCTTGTGATCAAATTGCCCTTGGATCGACATTTGGTTTAAGTTGTGAACCTGAAAATACTATTGCACACCTCATTAAAGAAGCTGTGCCCTCTGTTGAAAAGCTGCGCTTTGTCTCATCTGGAACTGAAGCTACGATGAGCGCCATAAGGCTTGCAAGGGGAGTCACGGGTCGCGACCTTCTTGTGAAATTCTCAGGTCATTATCATGGTCACTCAGATATGTTGCTGATGCAAGCAGGTTCTGGACTGATCGGCCTAAACAAAGAGGCAACGTCGGCGGGGATCCCACAAAATGTGATTGCTCATACAGTTAGCCTTGAATATAACAATGTGCAGATGTGTCGCAATTTTTTAATAGATCGCGCAAATAAAGATAAAATTGCTGCCGTCATTCTTGAACCCATTGCCGGCAATATGGGGTGTGTGCCAAGTAGTTTAGAATTTCTCTTGATGCTAAGAGATGTGACATCTGAGATTGGGGCCCTTTTAATCTTTGATGAAGTGATCACAGGTTTTCGCGTGGGACTTAAAGGCGCGCAAGGCCATTATGGAATAACGCCTGATCTTACGTGTTTTGGCAAGATCATTGGAGGAGGTTTTCCTGCGGCGGCATTTGGGGGCCCATCTCGCCTCATGGATCACCTAGCTCCACTTGGAAAAGTCTACCAAGCTGGGACACTGTCTGGTAATCCCGTTGCGATGAGAGCTGGCACCGAATCTTTAAAACTGCTTCAACAAGAGGGGTTTTATGCCGAATTGGAAAGAAAAACAAATGTTATCACAGAGCCTGTTAAAGCGCTTATAACAGAAAAGGGGATTAACGCGTGTCTGCAGCAGGTGGGATCGATGTTTACCTTATTTTTTGGCACTACGTCTGTTTTAAGTGCAAAGGATTTAGAGCAGTGCTCTTCTGAGACCTTTTTTCAGTACTTCCGGTATCTCCTTGAAAGGGGGGTTTATGTCCCCCAACTTCAGCAAGAGTGTTGCTTTGTTTCGATGGCGCATACCGATGAGCATCTCACATATACCCGCGATCTGATCTTGGCATTTTTAAAAACTTGATGGCTAAAAGATGAATCTGATATCATCTAAAGATTACAACATTATTTAGGGTTACTATGGCAGACGATAAGAATCCAGATACGAAAAATGGATACTCAAACAGTTTTATCTGGTTTTTGATGGCGGCATTTTTTTTCGCCCTCATGGTTCAGAATTTCTTTGAAACCAATTTTGCAAAAATATCTTTTAGTTACCAATTAGAGCCGCTTGTCGATTTGCAGCTCATTCAACCAGAAGATAGCCGCAAGACTGCAATCAACGACAATCTAGTGACATTTAGCGGTAAATTTAGAGATAAGCTCACCGATGAGGGGAAAGCGCGCTTTAAGTTTCTTGATTTATTAAACACTAATCATGAACTTGCAGGACAGCTTGAGAGAATAAAAGTTGATTTGGCGGCGCAAAAAATTAAAGTAATGGATGCTATTGACTGGTTTTTGATTCTATCAGGCACCGAAGTTCCTTCTAATGGATATGTGGTCTTAGACGCATTATTTAATCTTCCCAATAAAGACAATAGCATTGCCATCACAACACTTTCAAAGAAGAACATGGTGACTTTTCCAGCTGTGAAGGAATCTTTTGATAAGTTGGGAGCCTCTCCTTCAGAGCCTGTTTTGCAGGAATTTGGAAAGCAATTGACCGATTTAATCAGCGCCTACCGCTCTCCAATGCTTGGGATTGGCAATGAGGCGTTAAAGCAAAAAATTAAAGCGGTTGATACAAGCGTATCCAATGCGCTCACATCGCCATCTTTATCCCCAATAGAAAAAATCAACGCCTTCAATGCCGCCTTAACAGAAATCAAAATTATTAACGATGAGTTAAATCGCAATGAAAGTCATGTGAGATTAGCAGGGCTTAGAAGCGTTCGAAATTATGTCGATTCTCTTGATCAATTCTCCCTTTTGACGACCAAATTAGAAGATAACGAAGCGCAGCTTGAAAAGGCCCGTCAGAGTGTTGGATCCGTAGTTTGGTACTTTAATAACCAAGAAGTTTCTACGCGCACTTTAGAAAAGCAAGATCCAGAAATATTTAGCCACTGGTTCATGACTGCAAAGGCAGAGTGGGAGCAATTTCATCTCAATCACGGCGGCTATTTTAAGGCGCCTGATCAGCCGTTAAATATCGTTCTTGAAAAGACGTTTAAGAGTGAAGAGCCATCTCCAAACTACTTTGGCTACTTACTGACGGCGATGCCGCTTATCCTCATCGCTCTTGTACTTTACTTTGTCTTTTCAAGGCAGATGAAGGGGATGGGGGGTAACGCGTTATCTTTTGGCAAGTCGCCGGCTAAGCTACTTGTAAAAGGGGCTAATAAAATTACATTTAAAGATGTGGCCGGAATTGATGAAGCCAAAGAAGAATTGCAAGAGATTGTTGACTTTTTAAAGAGCCCTCAAAAGTTTACAGCCCTTGGCGGGCACATTCCTAAGGGGGTTCTTTGCATTGGGCCTCCAGGGACTGGTAAGACGCTTATTGCAAAAGCTGTAGCAGGGGAAGCTGATCGACCCTTCTTTTCTATTTCAGGTTCTGATTTTGTCGAGATGTTTGTAGGTGTCGGGGCAAGCAGAATTCGCGATCTGTTTGATCAGGCCAAAAAGAGTGCTCCATGCATTGTCTTTATCGATGAAATTGATGCCGTGGGGCGCCATAGAGGTGCCGGCATTGGCGGTGGGCATGATGAAAGAGAGCAAACGTTAAATCAACTATTAGTAGAGATGGACGGCTTTGATACCAATGAAGGTGTGATCTTAGTCGCTGCGACAAATAGACCAGATGTGCTTGATAAAGCACTTCTTCGGCCGGGCCGTTTTGATAGACGCGTCGTGATTAATCTTCCGGATATTAAAGGGCGCCTTGAAATCTTGAAAGTACACGCGAGAAAAATTAAGTTGGATCCATCTGTTGACCTTATGACCATTGCAAGAAGCACTCCTGGTTGTTCCGGAGCTGATCTTATGAATTTGTTAAATGAAGCAGCGCTTCTTGCCGCAAGAAAAGGTAGATCTGCCGTGACGGCGCTTGAAACTGCCGAGGCGCGCGATAAGGTCTTATATGGCAAAGAGAGACGAAGTCTTGAAATTGATGAAAACGAAAAGAGAACAACAGCTTATCACGAATCGGGTCATACTGTTGTAAGCCTTGTGGTAAAGCATGGCGATCCGGTTGATAAAGTCACAATCATTCCACGAGGGCTTTCTTTGGGCGCAACGATGTTTTTACCTAAGAAAAATAGGGTAAGCTACTGGAGAAAAGAACTATTAGACCAGCTTGCTGTGCTAATGGGAGGACGCGTTGCGGAGGAGATATTTGTCGGCGATGTGTCAAGCGGCGCAAAACAAGACATCGAACAAGCCACACAAATAGCTCGCAGCATGGTGTGTCAGTGGGGGATGAGCGATAAGCTTGGGGCTGTGGCATATAACGACTCACCGGAAAGCTCCTACATGGGAATGGGGATGGGAGGCGATAAGAAGTACTCTGAAGAGACTGCCAAGACCATTGATGATGAAGTTAGACGCCTTTTGGATGAGGCGCATCGCTTGGCTGTTGATATCATCAATGCACATAAAGAGCAAGTGGAACAGATGACGCAAATGTTGATTGAATTTGAAACGCTTGATGCTGATGATGTGCTCATGATTATTCAAGGCAACTGGAGCACTGAAGAAAAAAAAGCGCGCGTGAAACATGCAGAAGAGCTGCATAAGACATTTCAAGAAACGCCGCCACTTCCACCTGATGTAGACAATTTTAAGTCTCCACCATTGCAGGCACCTGCATAAACTGCGAGATTTTTCTTGGAAACAAATGAGATGATCTGTTAAGATTTTGTATTATTTATATTCGTATCGGAGAGTATTATGTCTAGAGTATGTCAAGTCACTAAAAAAAGACCAGTTACTGGCAATCGCTATGCCATTCGTGGGATTGCGAAGAAAAAGAAAGGGATCGGCTTAAAAACGACTGGAATTACAAGAAGAAGATTTCGCCCAAATCTTCATAAAAAGCGCATCTGGTTTGGAGAAGAAAATCGCTTCATTACACTGCGCCTTTGTGCTTCAGCGCTACGAACAATCGATAAGCTAGGTATTAGCAAAGTCGTACGTCAGATGCGTGAGCAAGGTGAGCGCGTCTAATTCTAGTTATTAGAGGGAGCAAAAATTCCCTCTAATAACATTAGACCTCTTGCATAATTATGCAAGAGGTCTATTTAATCAAGAGGCAGCCAGTCGTCTTTGACGTTGAAGCGCTTGTTGATTTGATCTTTGGACTGTTGTTCCACGATCTCTTCATCGGAAGGGAGATTTTCTGCTAGTTTTTCCTTACATTTAATGAGCTTCTCTTTCAGTACACTTAATTTCTCTTTCTCTTCCTTTGTTAAAGGCTTTTCCTCTTGAGTCAAGAGCAGAAATTCGCTTTTTTTAATCCCTAAAAGCTTATAGGGATTTTGCCCCATTTTAATGAGGCCTTTAAATTCTATTTGTAAGAATTTAATCAGTATAGAGTCTTCTTGCGTCATTGTAGAAGGGATTGACGAACTTTTGCGCTTTTGTTTGGAGGCATCGTCTGCCATTTTTAAAAGAGCTTCTCTTTTTATTTTGAGAAGGCCATCACTTAGCGCCTCTTCCACTTTTGTATAATTTTTCTTTGCCATAACCCTTTTCGTTCTCGATTAATTTATACTCAGGCCACCTGAATCCTGGAATTTTGACGACGTCGGCTTGGCTGCAATTTTTTGGTCTTCACTTAGCGCTTGCCTCCCGGCAATGGTCGCTCGTTCCAGACACAAAAACTTGCGCTGCCTCCTTGTCAAATTTTCCAGGATTCAGGTGGCCCGAGTATATTTCAAGAATACCAGAGGCAATATTTTAATTTCCGTCTCTTTTTCAATTTTTCATAAATTTCAAAAGAGGCTGTGAAAAAAATGAGACTTAAAATGGCAATGTAGGTGCAAGTAGGCGCTGAAGGCTAATCCAGGCTTTTTGAGTTTTTTGTTCATTTTGCTTTGCAATGAGAGTATCCATCAAAAAGCCTGCTTGCTCACTGATAAAGCCAGTCTTAACTAGTCTTTCTCCCGTGTATCCCTTTTTCACAAGAGTTTTTAAGTCGGCTTTGCGAAGTTGCTTGCAGACCTTTCTCGCTTTTTTATTATTGAGCAATGGATCGGGCTTAAAAGGGTAGCCGGCGGGCAGTTTTATTCTGGTTTTAAGATGGACATACAAGGCCCATATTGCATCGATGCTTAGGCCGATGAGTAACCCTAAGAGTAGGCCTGAACCTGCGCCGATCAACACCCCTAAAGGGCCAAAAATCGCTCCCACACATATCCCTACACAGTATGATACATATATGGAAAAAAGAGGAATGTAAAAAAGGGGTTCCTTAATATTATTCCATGCCCTTAGCCTCATTTGTCTTGCAGGTCTAAGTAGTGCATCGGTCTCTTGCAGTTTTGTGAGCGCTTCTTGATTTCTTGTGCTGACAATTGCACGCCGTAAGGCAGTATTTAATCCACTTATTTGTCTACCCTTAGGTAATAGCGCTCTTAATTTTGGAAAATCGTCGAAGAGATAAGGGTGCTGAATATTTTCAAATTTTTCAAGTAAGACTGCATTTAAAAGAATCAATTCAGGATTGTTTTCAACCCACCTTTCAATTTTTTGGAAGAGATCTTGGCTGAAAAAAGTATGAGCAAAATGAAGGAGGAGTAAAATGTCATGATCTTTAATCACAATTTCCCCATCTCTCAAATAATTTTGAATGGTTTGAATTTGCTCTTCTGTGATGGGTTCATTTTGTATATAAGGGGAATCTTTTAAATTAATGTTATATGTAGTAGTACCCTGGAACCTCATATCTTCTTCTAAATTAAAAAACACATTGCTAATTGCTTGCGTGACATTTCCCGATTGAAGCGCGATGAGTGGAAAGGTCATGTCGGCTACCGTTTGTGTCTTTGTCAGTAATGTGTTGTGCCCTTGCATGCGTTGGCAGAAATTTAAAATAGCAGAGCGCTGGCCGGAATTGACAATAGGCTTATAAATTTCATTAGATAATAGGGCAATGAGACCATCTAAATTTCTTTCAACAGCTATCAGATCTCTTTGGTAGGGCAATTGATCGATTAATTGATTCCACGCAATCTGGACGATCTCTTGTATCACATTTTGCGCTTTTGTCTGCATCGTACTATGCACTTGCACCCTTTGGCAAAATTCAACAACAGCTGTGCATTCAAAATCGCTAACGGTTGGGCGATGGATTTTATTGGCCATTACTGCAATGATTGCATTTAGCTTATGTTCCATCTCGTTTCTATCCGAAACGTCAGGTAAATTCACAATTAATTGCTGCCATGCATCTTGCTGGCTCTTTGATATTTGAACTGCTGCCATATTAACCTCCAAATAAATAAAAAATTACACTTATTTTATTATATAACATGTTAATTGTCAATTTAATAGTTAAAAATTCATTTGTTTGTATAATAAATTATTATTTAGTACAATATAGAAAGAGAGATTGTTAACAAAAACTAAGGAAGGTGGTTATGCAAACGAAAGATCAAGGACACAAATTACTCGCAGAGTATTTTTTTTATGAAATTTATGGAACAACTTATGATTCATTTCAAAGTCACTCGGTATCAAAAGAGTCGATGATGACGTATGCCAAAATATTGCTTGCCTGCGTCAATGGCGATGGGGAAATTAGCGAGCTGGAACGGGATTGGGTAATGGGCGCATTTTTGGCAAGAGGCTGTCCAAAGGAATGGGTTCAAGAGCTTGAGGATTTAAATCCTGATATTAACGATCTATCTCTTGATAGCAGTTGGACCATGTCTGATCGACTTGGCATTCTCTATAATGCATTAAAAGCTTGTGATGTAGATGGAACTGCAAGCGGTGAAAGGGAAGCCATTTACAAGGCAGCAAAGGTAATGGATGTACCTCAAGAGAAAGTAGAACAACTTGAAGCCATTTATCAGGAAGAAAAAGAGCTGAAAAGCAAATTGATGGAAGTGATCGGGAAAGATTGGTTCCATTTAGTTGCATAAAATTAAAATCTTTTTATAATCTGAAACAATGTTTTTATATCTTAGTAAAAATTGATTTATTTAAAATGCTTTCGATATAATCATTAATTCCCCTGTTCCAAACATGATATCTTCTCGTTATTTCTTTTTTTATATTCTCAAAAGGATTATCCTAAAAACGGCAGTTGGAGACGCTAACTTGACATGAATCTCTTGAACCAGAATCATTTGCAGTGGGGCGGTCCAACACCCTCTGGGAATGTCCCGCCCCACTGCAAAGTGATTCTAATTCAAGATCTTCATGCCAATTTAGCATCTCGAACTGCCGTTTCTAGGATTATGAAATGATCATAAATTGTGGAGATTTTTATGTCTAGCACACAAGCTGTCAGTAGCAAACAGGCGCTGTCTGAAGAAGTCTGTTGCCTTTTAAAAAAAATACCTGAATTAAACTCAGAAGCCATGATAGGTGATGAAATAAAAGCTGATGAAATAAAAAGAATTTGTTATGTAGTGGGCCCAATTTTCAAAGAAGCAACTGAAAAAAAGAAGATCGCATGTGTAACGCGTGAGCTTCGAAGAATAATTGAAGGAAGGGTTCTGAATTTTAGGCTGTTTGAGGAGCCTTTATCCCGCGAGGATCAGCTAAGGGGTGAAGTGTACAAAGTCCTATTAACAACTCTTACTCCAAGACATGAATATATACTAAACTCTTTTTTTCAAATCTATCTCGGAAACGCTAATCCGCTTATTTTAGACAATGAAATGAAGCTGGATGAAAAAATTGCCTCTGCCAATGTGCGTGAGTGTTTGAAATTAAAAGAGGCGATTCTTCGTGATATAAATAGCGATAGTATACATCCTGAAGCGATAGATGTACGTAGTGCAAGAGCTGCTCTTCAAAAGAAGCTAGAAGCTGTGTGCAAAAAAATAGATGAGAATTTAGGTTATAAGAATCATACCTATTATCAAACACTTTATTACCTTGGCATTTCTGCGGAAACATATCAAAAATTCGATTGTGATCGCATCCAAAAAGAAGTCACCGAGCGGTGCTATCAAAAACTTCTTTCTGAAGATCCTCATTGTGTTTTTTCTTGGTATTGGGTGGGCTTAAATGAGGCCTTTCCTTGCCTTGTCGATTTAGGGGTGGATTTTAATGCAAGGCCCTTTCTTTCTGAAGTCATCAGACGTTTTCGGTCTGAAGAAATGGTGCTTATTTTTATACAAGGCTTACGAAAAGCGGGCTTATTCCCTAAGGAGGAGGAAGATCATCGAAAAGCGATCCTACTTGCGATGGATAAGAGATACATCCAAGTAATTGATGAGCTTGGAAAAGAGGCGACTATCAAGCCACTTTTCGGACAGATCGATCCTCACATATGGCAAAGCTATTTTAAAAACCATATAGTGATGGAAAAGTATAATTTTTCAATGTTGAATATCATCCTTAAATTGGCAGTAGACCATCACATTGCAGTAGATTTTAATGAAATTTCCATCCCTTTATTATTGCCATTTAAAACTGCCCGTCTACTCAATTATATCTGTAGGTCAATCTGTGAAGATAAATCTAATCGAAATTGGGCGGCGGTAGAATGCATTTGTAGTATTATTGTAAAAATACAACCCACGGATGCTCAATTAAATATGGCATTAAGGGCAGTATTACAAGCTGCAAAATATGCATTACATTCTGATTTCACTTCATCGCGATATATTGGACCCATTCATTTATTGCTGCAAAAATGTGACCAGTTCGAAATAGATTTTGTGTCTCAGGCAGTCGCTGAGTATGTGCGAGGGGGGATATCTTCTTGGATGCATTATGGATGGCGTGCACGAACTTTTATAGAAAAAAATGAGCAGCTAAAGGAAATTGTTGAAAAAATTACAAAAGAGCAAACAGCTTTAACAAATAGCGGGAAAGATGTTGTGCATTTTGTGTTTCATTTTTTTAAAGTTGGGCATTTGCGAAAGTTCGAATTGTTTATTAAATGGGCAAATGATAATAACATCTTCATTGACTACAATTTAGTATCAAAAATATTAAATAAACCCGTTTCAATTTTTGATTATTTAATTGATGAGATGGAAGAGGATGGTAAACGTAGTTTATCCAAGCGGTTTCATAGTTTAGATGATTATAGAGAAGTGATCACAACTCTTATTAAATCTGGAGGCACATTTATTCAAGATTTAACTGCTTATAAAAGGGTAGTCGTAGAATCTAGGTTAAATTTAACAAGCGGCGCTAAAGATAAGCTTGAAGAGATTAAAAAAATTATTACTTTTTTTAAAGGTTTTCAGAATGCCCCCCACTTAATTATCCCTATTACTGAACTAAAAATTGGCTCTTTTTCTTTGCTTGATTGGGTTCTTTTGCAAATTACGCAGAAGGTTACAGATCTTGCTGCTCTTACGACATACTTACTGGAAAATACTGAATTTGGAAAGGAAGAGCAACGAACTATTGTAAATGAGGCTATGAAAAGGATCGAAATCTATTTAAGTCCAGGAGTTTGTGGCCTTAAGTATGAAACAGAGGCAAAAGAAGTGTTAGGGGCATTATCAACTTTTATTCAGGGGCAGCAAACAGATGCAAAGGATGAAGAAGTTAGAAAAATGGCTCTTCAGCAGGAGGTGACAAAGTTTGTCAAAGCGATTTCTTCTCAGTTATATACGATTTCCGAAGAAGAGGCTTTTAGGTTGATAGAGGAAATGAAAGGGAAATTTGCAGAAGAAAATAGTAAAAGGGAAAGCGTATTATATTTTACGAAAGCTTTAGTGGATAAATGGCTAAAGGATGTCATAAGCCAGCATCAGAAAGAAAGAGATGAATTATCGCAAATTGTTATACCTATTATTACAAACTATGAATTTTTTCGTCTCACTTCAGATCAGATTGCAGAGGTACTTTGTCAATTAGTTACATGGAATGACTATGGTGTGGTAGAGAAGATTATTAACGCTTTGCCAGTCGAGAGGCAAAAAGAAGTATTGCAATATAAACATTATGGCCAAACAGCTTTTGAGATAGCTCATGGAAAGCAATATAAACATATACAAGAGCTCCTCCAGGAGCAGATGAATAAATTTGATGAAAGCCGCTCTCAGACTATTGAAAGCGCGCGTCAAAAAATGGAGAGCGCAAGTGATGCTCAATATGAGCGGGCGCTATAAACACAAAACTCGCTTGTTTATTAGACTTCTTTCGAAACTACAATCTCTTTTCTATCGCTGCGGCAGCAGCGATAGAAAAGATATGGGTAATAGGATGCAGGCACGGGCACAGGCAGAGGCAAGGGATTTTAGTTTCGAATTAGCATCTCGAACTGCCGTTTCTAGGATAATCCTAAAAACGGCAGTTGGAGACGCTAACTTGACATGAATCTCTTGAACCAGAATCATTTGCAGTGGGGCGGTCCTTCACCACTTGGGAATGTCCCGCCCCACTGCAAAGTGATTCTAATTCAAGATCTTGCGCCAATTTAGCATCTCGAACTGCCGTTTTTAGGATAATACGCGTAATGAAGACTTTGATAAGGCGATGATGAAGTGGGCAAAATGCAAAGCACGTGATCTTGGCGTTCCCCTCATCAGCAAAGAAGTGGGAATTAGCAAGGAAGAGGTAAAAAGAGTTTCGTACACAGGAGACGTTCAATATTTGGGCGGCGGCGCTCCATTCGTCTATAGCGACGCGCTAGGCGGTATATTGAATGGGCCTTGTACTGTCAAAGGCTTTTATGTGCTCTGATCAAACCCTTAGCTAAAAAGGCTTGTAAGTCACTCACCTTACATTCGCATTTGTTGGTCCAATATCTGATCCATTTCATTGTTTCCACTTCCAATGCCATCCATTTCGATAGCATTTGTAGGTGGAAACAATAATAACCCAACCCGTTCCTGCTCAATTCTTGTTAAAGAATCGAAGGTGCCATCAAAGGTCGGTGCATCTCCTTCCAATGTTACGTGGAGTAACTCTTTAATAACGCCGCCACTGCCTAATACTCGGATTTGTATATTTCGGTGGCCCATAAGATCAATTTCATCTAGTGGTTTTACTGAATATACTGTATTGACTTCGGTATTATAACCCATCCAGGTTGGCAAACTCGAGGCCAATTCAATATGACGCTCTTTCCCACGTAAGATTTTTTCAGACATTTTTCCCAAGAATCCCTTATCTCTCACATAAGCCTGCAATTTTCGAATATCCTTGGCATTTGTTTTCAGTTCATACATGAAATGCTCTCCCAACCTTACGTTCATCTGATTATTTTTCCATTTCCTTTTGGCAATCTGATCTAAGAGCAATGCCCGATTTTTATACCCAGAGTAAAGCGTCCCTAGCACGGTGAAGGTCGGCCCCACAATCTTAATGACCTTCGCTAAATACGACTCTCCAGTCACTGTTACCATAAATTGCCCTGGCGTTTCTAATTTTCCATCGCTGGCTATAACAGAGACTATCGTCGATTGATCTGCATATGTACCTGTATCCCCGGGGGTGGGAGTTCCTGAAAATGTGCGCTTGCTAGCATCAAAGACGAGCCACTTTGGTAAGCCTTGCGTCTTATAAATCATCGCATCTCCATTCGGATCCACAAACACAATATCTGGCATAACGTATTTGAAGTTTTCGTCCACCATGGCTTTTTGCATGGAAATCGGATTTTGATAGACTGGTGCTAAATTTCCACCTATACTTAAAGCAAAGGAAGTGGTAATAGTTCCTGCAATGGTTGTTCCCTCAAGAGTCACCACATAATTACTTCGGTCCAACACACTGGAGTTTCCTGAAAGTTTGAGTCGATTGAGCCCACTTAAGATTTGTAAACCACTATCGCCAGCCGCCACATACGCAGTAGTTCCTATGACTTGGACTCTAGCTCCTCCAAGGGTATCATAAGTCCCGATCAGAATAGGACTGCTAGGCGTAGCGATGTTAATGATAGCCAGCCTGCCTCCACTATAATCTACTAAATACGCTGTCGCAGTAGTTCCTACGACTTGGACTCCAGCCCCCCCAAGAGGATCATAAGTCCCGATCAGAGTAGGCTTGCTCGGCGTAGCGATGTTAATGATTTTTAAGCCACCACCTAAATACTTCACATAAGCAGCAGTACCTACAACTTGAACACCATTAGCAAATCCAGCAGTATTATAAGCTCCGATCAGAGTAGGATTGCTCGACGTAGTGATGTTAATGATTTGTAAGCCTTTATAAACATCCGTCACATATGCAATATTTCCTACAATTTGGACTCCAGCAGTGTGTCCACGATAAGTCCCGATCAAAGTAGGGCGGCTCGGCGTAGCGATGTTAATAATTTGTAAGCCTCCATTATAATCCGTCACATACGCAGTAGTTCCTACGACTTGGACTTCATTGATCTGTTGTCCAGGAGTATTATAAGTCCCGATCAGAGTAGGGCTGCTCGGCATAGCGACATTAATGATTTCTAAGCCATTAGCCATGCCCGCCACATACGCAGTAGTTCCTATGACTTGGACTCCTTGGGCCTGTTGTCCAGGAGGATTATAAGTTCCGATTAGAGTAGGGCTGCTAGGCGTAGCGATGTTAATGATTTTTAAGCCATTAGGCCCATCCGCCACGTAGGCAGTAGTTCCTACGACTTGGACACTCCAGGCAGTTCCAGGAGTATGATAGTTAGATACGATTGGGTTTAATTGGCTAGTTAACCAACTGGGGCCCTGAATAATTTTTTGCTGAATAAATCCACCCCCTACTTCCGTAAAAAATTGATGACTTACTTGAAATAAAGACCCAGGCAGTGCCACCTGATCTTCAAGAGGCAAAACAGTAGGTATCGCTCTCTCACTCACAAAGCCACGAGAAATGTCCAATCCAGTGCGTTCAATTTGCGAAAAGACGTTTGCATGGATTGGATCATTACCCCCAAAAACCTTACGAACACAATAAATCCCGACTGTCCCCAAAAGAGCAATGGTACTAAGAACCGCAGCTTTGAGGCCTGGTTTGTAAGATGTGGGTGCCTGTTCAATAGACCTTGTGTGCAATGGACGGGTATGATCCAGTCTTATTACCACGTCGGGGCCGATAACTGCCGCTTTGAGGTTTTTTGACCTTGAGTCGCCCTCTTCGAGGGAACGGGAAGATGAATAAAATGGATGTGTGTTTTGTATTGAACTCGTGGTAATTGGCATTTTACTCCTCCTTAAATGAATAAAGTCACGCTCTCATTTGTTTTATCCATCACATCGTTTGAAGTGCCAAAGCCATCCATTTCGATAGAATTTGCCATAGTAGTAGGAAACAATAGTAATCCAATCCGTTCCTGCCTTGCTAAAGAGTCGAAGGTGCCATCTAAGCTCGATGCATCTCCTTCCAATGTTACGTGGAGCAACTCTTTAATAACGCCGCCACTGCTCAGCACCCGAATTTGCATATTTCGGTAGCCTAGCAGATCGATTTCTTCTAGCTTTCTCATTGAATATAGCATATTTACTTGGGGATTATACCCCATCCAGGTTGGCAAGCTCCAGGCTAATGCAATATGACGTTGCTTTCCGCATAAGATTTTTTCAGTCAGTTTCCCCAAGCATCCCTGATCTTTCACATAGGCTTGAACTTTTTGCACATGCTTGGCGTTTGTCTTCAATTCATATATGAAATCCTCTCCCAACCTCACTCGCATCTGATTATTTCTCCATTTCCTCTTGGCAATCTGGTTCAAAAACAACGCCCGATTTTTATACCCAGAATAAGCTGTCCCCAATCCGCTCAAGATGGGTAGCCCGACTCTAATAATCTTCACTAAATATGAATCTCCGGTCACGGTTACCGTGAATTGACCTGCTGTTTCTAACTGCCCATCACTCGCTATCACAGTGACTATCGTCGATCGATCTGTATATGTACCCGTATCTCCCGAAGTAGGCTTCCCAGAAAATGTGCGACTCTTAAGCTCAAAGACGAGCCAATGGGGTAAGTCTTTTACCCTATAGGTCATTGCATCTCCATTCGGGTCAACAAACACATTATCTGGCATGATATAATTGAAGCTTTTATCCACCGAAGTTTGCTGTATAGAAATCGGATTTTGATAGACTGGCGCTATATTGCCCCCTACGCTCAAAGTAAAGGAAGTAGAGGTAGTTCCTGTAGTCGTGGTTCCGATTAGAGTCACCATATAATTACTTTGGTCTAATGCACTGGCAGTTCCTGAAAGTTTGAGTCGATTGAGCCCGCTTAAGATTTGTAAGCCACTATTCATATCCGCCACATACGCAGTAGTTCCTACGACTTGGATTCCATAGGCCTGTCCAGGCGTATCATAAGTCGCGATCAGATTAGGGCTACTCGGCTTAGTGATGTTAATGATATGTAAACCACTAGTACCACCCGTTACATACACAATATTTCCTACAATTTGAACTCCATTGACAGCCCCAAGATAAGTCCCGATCAGAGTAGGTTTGCTCGGTTTGGTAATGTTAATGATTTGTAAACCACTATCTTCATCCACCACATACGCAGTAGTTCCTACAACTTGGACTCCCAAGGCCACGCCAGAAAAAGCATAAGTCCCGATCAGAGTAGGTTTGCTCGGCGTAGTGATGTTAATGATAGTAAAGCTACTATCGCCCCCCGCCACGTACGCAGTAGTTCCTACAACTTGGACTCCATAGGCAGTTCCAAAATAAGTCCCGATCAGAGTAGGGCTGTTCGGCTTAGTGATGTTAATGATTTGTAAGCCTCCATTATAATCCGCCACATACGCAGTAGTTCCTACGACTTGGACTTCATAGGACTGTCCAGGAGTATCATAAGTCCCAATTAGAGTAGGCTTGCTCGGCGTAGCGATATTAATGATTTGTAAACCACTACTACTATCCGCTACATACGCAATATTTCCTACAACTTGGACTCCATAGACAGTTCCAAGATAAGTCCCGATCAGAGTAGGCCTGCTCAGTGTAGTGATGTTAATGATTTGCAAACCACTAGTACGACTCGCTACATACGCAATATTTCCTACGACTTGGACTTGATAGACAGCTCCAGAAGTACTATAGTTAGATACTATTGGGTTGAATTGGCTAGTTAACCAACTGGGACCCTGTGCAATTTTTTGCTGAATAAACCCATCATCCGCATCCGTAAAAAATTCGTGACTCACTTGAAATAAAGTTCCAGGTAGTACTACTTGATCTTCAAGCGGCAAAGCGGTAGGTAGTGCTCTAACTCTTACCATGTGATGAGAAATGTCTGATCCAGTGCGTTCCACTTTTGACAAAGCGTCAAGAGAGATTGGATCACTATCGCCAAAAACCTTACGCGCGCAATAAATCCCAGCTGTGCCCAAAAAAGCAATGGTAGCAAGAATAACAGCTTTAAGGCCTGGTTTGAAAGATGTTGATGTCTGTTCAATAAACCTTGTATGCAATGGACGGGTGTGATCTAATGTGATAACCGCATAGGCGTTGATAACTGCGGCTTTGAGGTTTGACTCAGATTCGCTTTCTCTTAGGAAATGTGACTCTCTGAGAGAACGTGAAGCCGTATCAAGTGGAAGGATGTTTTGTATTGAACTATTGATACTTGGCATTTTCTACTTCTCCCTAAGTGAATGAAATCAAATCGCGCTATCCAAAAAACCTCAAAAGTTGGATTTTTGGGTATACAAAGAGATTACACCTGCATTTGATTCATTGCATTATTTGAAAGAGCAATCCCATCCATTTCGATAAAGTTTGCTGTAGGATTAGTAGGAAACAATAACAATCCAATCCGTTCCTGTCTTGCCAAAGAGTCGAAAGTAGCATCTAAGGTCAGTGCATCCCCTTCGAATTCTAATTTCAATAGCTCCTTAATAACACGGCCTCCGCCCAACACCCGAATTTGCATGTTTTGGTGGCCCTTGAAGTCAATTGCTTTTAGTTTTTTAATTGAATATAATGCATTGATTTCGGTATTATACTTCATCCAGACGGGCAAGCCCAAGGCCAATTCAACATGACGCTCTTTTCCACACAAGATTTTTTCAGATATTTTGCCAAAGCCCCCTCTATCTCTCACATAGGCTTGCACTTTCCGCACATCCTTGACATTTGTCTTCAATGCATACATGAAATTCTCTCCCAACTTCACGCACATCTGATTGTTTTTCCATTTCCGCTTAGCAATCTGGTTCAAAAACAACGCCCGATTTTTATATGCTGAATAGAGCATCCCGAGTGCAGTGAAAGTGGGTCCTACAATCTTAATGACCTTCGCTAAATACGACTCTCCAGTCACGGTGACCGTAAATTGCCCTTTTGTTTCTAATTTTCCATCGCTTGCTACCACAGTAACAATCGTCGATCGACCTGCATACGTATCCGTATCCCCCGGAGTGGGGTTTCCTGAAAATGTGCGACTCCCCGCATCGAAGCTGAGCCACTGGGGTAAGTCTTGTGCCTTATAAGTCATCGCATCCCCATTCGGGTCAACAAATACATTGTCTGGCATGATACAATTGAAGTTTTCATCCACCATAGCGTTCTGCGTAGAAATCGGATTTTGATAGACCGGTGGTAACTCGCCTCCTACATTTAAGGCAAAGGAAGTGGAAGCAGTTCCTGCAGTCGTAGTTCCCTCTAGAGTCACCATATAATTACTTCGGTCTAACGCACTGGGGGTC
This sequence comes from Chlamydiota bacterium, assembly GCA_013289325.1. Classification (GTDB taxonomy): domain Bacteria; phylum Chlamydiota; class Chlamydiia; order Chlamydiales; family Parachlamydiaceae; genus JABDAE01. The sequence goes on along the minus strand of JABDAE010000047.1, from coordinate 1,284 downwards.
CCTGAAAGTTTGAGTCGATTGAGCTCACTTAAGATTTGTAAGCCACTATCACCATCCGCTACATACGCAGTATTTCCTACGACTTGGATTCCATAGGCCTCTCCAGGCGTATCATAGGTCGTGATCAGATTAGGGCTACTCGGCTTAGTGATGTTAATGATATGTAAACCACTAGTACCACCTGCTACATACGCAATATTTCCTACGACTTGGACTCCCTGGGCATTTCCAGGAGTATCACAAGTTCCGATCAGAGTAGGCTTGCTCGGCGTAGTGATGTTAATGATAGTCAAGCCACTATATGCTGCTGCCAGATACGCAGTAGTACCTACGACTTGGACACCCCTGGCACTTCCAATATTGTAAGTCCCGATTAGAGTGGGGCGGCTCGGCATCACGATGTTAATGATTTGTAATCCACTAGTATAATCTGCCACATATGCAGTATTTCCTATGACTTGGACTCCATAGACCGCGCCAGGAGCAGTATAATTCCCGATCAGAGTAGGGCTGCTTGGCGTTACGATGTTAATGATTTGTAATCCACCAATCCCATCTGCCACATAGGCAGTCTTTCCTACGACTTGGACTCCTACACCTGATCCAGGAGTAGTATAATTCCCGATCAGATTAGGGCTGCTAGGCGTTGAGATGTTAATGATTTGTAATCCACTAGTATCTGTCACATAAGCAGTATTTCCTATGACTTGGACTCCCTGGGCATATTCAGGAGTATTATAAGTCCCGATCAGAGTTGGACTGCTTGGCGTAGTGATGTTAATGATAGTCAAGCCACTACTACCCTCCGCTATGTAGGCAATAGTACCAACGATTTGGATTCCAAGGGCCGATCTAGTATCATAGTTAGATACTATTGGGTTTAATTGGCAGGTTAACCAACTTGGGCTATGAGTCATTTTTTGCTGAATAAATCCGCCGTCTGCTTCTGTAAAAAATTCGTGACTTACTTGAAATAAAGCCCCGGGTACTGCCACCTGCTCTTCAAGCGGCAAAGCAGTCGGTATTGCTCTTTCACTCACCCTACGATGAGCAGTGTCCAATCCAGTGTGTTCAACTGTTGATAAAGCGTCCGTATAAGTTGGACTACTACCGCTAAAAACCTTACGAGCACAATAAATCCCAGCTGTTCCAACAAGAGCAATAAAGCCAAGAATGGCAGCTTTGAGACCTGGCTTGAAGGTAGAGGAAACCTGCTTGATAGACCTGGTGTGCAATGGACGAGCGTGATCCAGTGTCCCCGTATTGGGGCAGATAACTGCGGTT
>JABDAE010000046.1 GCA_013289325.1 Chlamydiota bacterium | reverse complement strand
TTTTGGGAAGAAAGATACTTTTTTGCCCCTTCTAGATTTGGCCTAGAGACAGAAAATCCTCCATAACCTCCTTGCCAGGCAAAATCGCGATAACGATCTCCTTTGGTTTTAATCCATCGAGAGGAACTTGATTTCATTTCTGATATGAGTTTACTGATAGGTATTGTTTTTCCTAATTGTAGAAGCACATGGATATGGTCTTCGACTCCATTGATTTTTATTACTGGAGAATCGAGATTACGGCAAACACCACTGATATACTGATATAACTCTTCTTCAACATCAGATTGGATCCAAGGATTGCGCCCTTTAGTACTAAAAACAAAATGTAGAATAACATCTGCTAAAGATTGTGACATTGATACCTCCTCGATTATACAGTCTTTTCAGAACTCGACACTTTTTATTGTTACTAGAGGTCTTGCCCCGCTCAACCGGAGCTGTAATATTATGACCTTCCGGGTCTAAAAAAAATCTCCAAGGCCCAAATTTGTATTGAAAAAGATACAATATCAGATCTCTAAGCTAATTCAAAAAATTTATTTTCGCAGTCTATGAATTTAGGCAGTACTGTCCACATTTAAACTTTTAGTCTTTCGTGATGAAAACTTCAGCACTGGGTTGTGAATCTTAGCATCTCATAGGAGCTTGCCTGTTTTTAGGCCAAATTCTCCTCATTCGGGAATATCGCATTGGCTTTTTTCTCTCCTTTATTGCGTTCTTTTCGCTTCCAGATGCCTTCGCGATGACTTCAGAGTTATTTTTCCGTAAAGCATCTCCCTTAATGTTTCCCCCGGGTTTTTTAGAGGCCAATGAGGACTGCTTTTCTTCATTCATTTTAAATTTTCTAATGAGTGGTTGGGAAGGTCTTTGTCCAACTTTGACGCCAGTTTGCCTTCCAGGCGATTTTCCACGAGGTTTGGGAATAGCGGCAGGTGTGCCAATCCCCCGGATTATTCGATTATAATCTCTTTGTACTTGAGAAGGTCGCTGTGTTGGTGTGATAATATGAACCTTGCGTTTTTCCCATGGATGGGCAACTCCTTGACCATGCTCTTTAGCATGGTACAGCATGTTGTAGGTTAAAACCCCTATCCAATGCCAGTTCTCTTCATGACGTGTTTCACTAGTTTGTGATCTTACCAAACTTAGCCTTTGTTTTCCAAAGCGAAAATAATGTTCGATGTCATACCTTCGTCCATAACTGGTATGTGCCTGCAAACTCGATACTTCTCTTCGCTTTATCCCTGTGATCATCAACCAAAGCGGACGTCGATATACCAACTTACCATTTTTTTCCTTGACGATCACTCTTAGCATGTCAAATGGATATTCGTTGGTTCGCTCTTCATCAGATCCATGCATGATGACATCATTCCATCGAGTCAAATTAACGTGAAGAATGCGCCCCTTACGATTAGTAACCGTGGTTATTTCCTCTAGATCCGGCTGAGATGGGTCACTTAATAAAATCTCATCACCATAAAGAATGGGTCTACCTCTTTTCTTCTTAATTTCAAAGGACGGCATTCGATAAACTTTTCTATTACCTCTCATCCTAGCAATGTGAACGACATTGGACCATTTACTCACCTCAATAATCCATTTTCGATTGCTATAAGCTGCATCGGATACATTTACACAAAACTGATTTTTGAAGATGGTTTCGTGTGATATTTCTTCCAGCTGAGCAAGACCAACTTTTGGACCTGATTCGTTAGATTCGACTCTTCTAACTGACAATGGAACGACCCAGTGCAATTCTTGCTCTATTGGCTTATCCGGCAAATGAACTAAAACGCTATATTCATGACCGACTGTGATAGGTTTTTGGCCTGGTACATGATTAGGAGCGTGCACGAAAGTCCTGTCACAAACTTTTTCCGCATAAATCCTAGGATTGGCTGTACAGTCTATTGCAAACAAGGCAAAGCCTTTTTCCTGTGGTAAAGAGCATTCTTCAGCCAAAAGTTGGGTGATTTTGAGAGTTTTTTTTAGTGTATCTTCTTTTGTAGGCAACTTTTTCAAATCAGATCGAAAGAGGCAATCAAGAACGTCTGTAATGCTGGAATACGTCCTTCTGAATAGATCTGAGAGGCTGATTTTGACGATACTAGTTGCATTTGTTGCGGCAGAGACTGCATCAATCAAATCCATCGTGGCACAGGCTCTATACTGGAAAATGCCGAACAAACGGTTGCGAAAAGTTTGAAATTTGGTTACGATAGGATTGATCATGAGCGACTCCATGTTTTTTAGTAGAAACACAAAATGTCAGCTCATGATCTTTTTTTTTAAAGAGATTTTTTGATTTTTCCCAAGAAAACTTTGCTCTTAGGTGTCTTGGTAGTTTAAGAGTTTTTGAAGCCAAATGCCAAAAGGCTCTTAAATCGTTACCGTGGCTAGATGTTTCATTTACATATCCCACGTTCTAGCGCAGGGGTGCCCATCCTATTATAAGTGACGCGATGAACGAATTTTTATGCCGTCCTTACAGGACTCAGTGCTTTTTTATGGTTACCCAGGCCTCGCTCCGCTCGACCTGGGCTGTAATATTGCGACCTTCCAGGTCTAACAAAAAAACTCTAAGCCTTAAATTTGCATTGGAAAAGATAAAATAGCAGACCCAAGCTAATTCAAATTAGTCCAAACTCCAGATCTGGTCTTTGAATGGTTATATGTTACGTAAATGCAATTACTTGGAGGAAAATTATGTTTAGCACTGATATTAAGATGGTAGGGGGATGTACACCAAGTTCTCCGTCGTTGCCAGGAAAAAATAAACTAGACCCTGTTGTAAAGGCTTATTGGGTGGGGCGCATGGATACAAATTTAAAGAATATACGTGTTGCGTGTGCTGACTTAAGACAAACCCAACAGGTGCGCCGCGAGCTAAATGCAGATATTGTGAGTCTTAAGCTGCAGCAAGGAGAAATCGATGCCGCAATGCAAGAAAATGCCGCTGCAATACAAGAAAACGCCGCCGCAATACAAGTAAATGAAGCTAAAAGACAAGCAAACACTGCTAAAAGGCAAGTAAATGCAGCTAAAAGGCAAGCAAATGAAGCTCGCAAGCAACAATTGCAGGAACAATTAGCGGCAAATGCTGCGAATCTAAATGAAATTCAAGAACTGAAAAGAGCAGTTGAGGAGTTACAAAAAACTGCAGAGCTGTTGGCAGTTAGAGCTAAAGCCACTTTTTCAAATACTGATAACGATTCTGATGATGATTTAGAGGCCTTCATGGCAAATGTAGAGCTCAAAGTAGCTGCAAGAGCTAGCGAAAAAGCGGGGGCAAGTGCAGTGTTGGTATAGTTTTAAAGTGCACATGATTCTAGTAGGGTTACTAATGAATTTTACGTTTGTAGATAACGTTTAAGGTCTTTTATCAAAATATTATCATTTGGCTTTGCTTGTGGCTGGACATCCTCGTCGCAGTGTTTCTTTTATTGAATTATTGAAAAAAAAGCGCTCCGTTAGACCTTAAAATTGATATCATTGAAGGTCTCTCCAGTTTTGATGTAATTTTGAATCACATTCGGTAATCTTTCACCCGGCAGCGTATTCATTTTTTTTGACAAGTTACATTCAGTACTGTAATATCGAGCAATTTCTTTGCGGCAACCAGTATTAAAGCGGATATCATGTTACTAGGACTCAAAAGATTTATCTATCATCGAAATTCATCTGGCTTAACAAAATGGCTAGCTTTTTTGTTAACATTTTTTGTAATGACTATACATGCTGATTCTCCTCACAACGCTCCCACCTGTAACTGCTTTACTCCTATGGCTTTGCCGTATAATCGCTTCATAAAGTTTGTCATGACAGACGATGGATTACCTAAGGACAAAAATGACCCTTTTTATGACATCACTGTAAAAAGCTTGATCCAGGATAAAAAGATGATCAAAGGCGCAAGATATTATTCTGAGCATCGTCATAATCTCCCTATCTGCAATCAATCTCTTATGCTTTGGATGGAATACAGTATCCTAGAAACCTTACTTTATCCAAAAACCTATAAAAAAACTCGGGAAGAGCTTAAGACAGAAGCTCTGGAGGCAATAGAGAAAAATTATGCAACTGACGCCAAACTACGCGAAACTTATCGAAATCTCTACAGAAAATGCACCTACGCAGGGCATCAGAACCATCTTGCTGATTACGACCGAGGCTTTCTTGAATATATCGAAGGCAATGTAGAAGCAGCTGCAATTTACGGAGAAAAATATCTCTCTGCTCGTATCAGAAACAACATGGAAGCACATATTCTCCCTTCGGAGTTAGTCACCTTAGGTGAAATCAATATTGAACACGGAGAATATGCCAAAGCAATTGACCTCTTGTCAAAAGCCATTGAAAAAGACCCGGCAAACAAAACAGCCTATTTTCATCGTTCGGCAGCAAATTTTGAGCTCGGCAATTTTGAAAAAGCTCTTTCCGATTACCTGAAGTCTGACCGGTTGGCGCATCTGGAAGCCTCGAAAAGTCCGATCGACAACTCCTTCACTGAAGCTCTTTTGTACCACATGGGACGGGGAACAACAGAAGCAGCACTGGAGTTCTTCCCCACACTTGGCAATACAGCATATGGTGTTGGCGAGGTTCTCTGGTTTACTGCTCAACATCCCGTTGAGAGTGTGAATCAATTCTCTGCGGCCTGTTATGAACTCGGAGATGGTTTTGTCAAATATTGTAAAAAAGTCGATTGGGAACAAATAGAAGGACATGTTGAGCAAGTGAAGATGTTGTACGAACGTTACAAGGAGCTCACTCCAGCTGAGAAAGGAGCTTTAATCGGATATTCCATCGGAAAATACGGCGTGGATATCTTTGCTGGAGGAGCCGCTGTAAAGGGGGTATCAGCTATACGTAATTTGAAAAATGCTAACCGCGTATGTAATTTTGAGGCAATGGCAATATCTTCAGCAAACAATGAGGCTGTTGTAGCAAATGCTCTAAATCATACGTCGCAAAGAACAGATTTTTTTAAAAATGTCAAAGTTCATGTCGATCGACAAAACAAACACGTGCTAGGGCAACATAACTTCCAAACATGGAAAAGTATTTTAACTCATCAAGAGCCTCAAAAATTACTAGAGAAATTTGCAGGTAAAGGAGAAAAAGTCCGAGGAAAGATAGGAGAATCGGGTTATCAAGAAATTATTGATTTTGGGGAGCACATTGGTTACAATTTAGATCAAAATGGGGTTCAATCTCTTACGACATGGGGGAAGGTCCACTATTCTATAGATGGAGCTCATATTGTTCCAACCTTGCCGAGAAAACCATGAATTTATTTAAGACATCTTTGCCCACTCAAAAAGTTGGTCTAAATCCACTAATTTACCCCTCACCTCTTGGTAAAATTCATTTCTCTCTTATTATCAATGAAAAAAGAATTGAAAATTTCAAACCTTTAGAAACGAGGTGTTTTCAAAAAACGATTGTTTCAACTTGGGAAATAGAAAGTTGCCATATTGAACTTTTGCAAACTCATTTTGAACCAAAAATCCCTTCCTCTATGAAAGTTGATGATTGCTTGGCTGGAATTTGGAGAATTAAGTGTTTTGCTGAAGAAGTTAAACCTATTTTTAAAGTGATTTTGAGTTCTAATTCATCTTTAGAACTTAATGGTATCGTCGAAAGTGGTGAAGGCCTAGTTTCAATAAGCTTTGAGAATACTGACATGTACTTGTCTATAGGAACTGAAGACGAGGATTATCTTAATAATCGAGCACTTGAAAACCAAGGGATGCCTAATCATTTTTTTGGAAAAATTTTTAGCAGTGCCATAGAAATTTTAGCTAACGGCATTGCAGTCTCCTTGCCTTGTTTAAAAGTACAAGATTGTATTCAAATTCAATTTATAGTTGCTTTATCATCCAAGAAACATCACAAAGACTCATGCTGGTTTTCCGTAGAACAATCTCCTGAACATATTCTTAAGAGAGCAGGCGTTGTTTAATCAAAGAGTTTCAGCTATCACTGCTGCAAACCCTCATTTGGAGAAAATCCCGATCTTTTTCGAGGAGATTTAGTTGAACAGAACAGCATAAAAAACAAAGTTTATCATTAGACCTCTAGCGTAATTACATTTGTTGGCTAAAATTGTCTTGTTTGGCGGCTTTATTTTTTATCTGGAAGCTTTTGCGGTATGGAGTCACTTTTGGGACAATACCCTGCAAGCAGGCTTAATGTTGCTCCTAAAAAATCTTTGTCTTTGTAGTAATCCATTACTCTTTGTTTGGTCAAAAGGTATTCAGTTTTAAGTGCTAATGATTCTTCAGAATTTGGGTCTCTTGCGAAACTGGGGCAAGAATAAAGGGATAAATAATAATCGGTCAAACTAACTTCTGATCCTATAGATTCTTCGAGGGAAGAATTATCCACCTTTCCCCAAACACAACCAATAGGTGTTGAAGAAAACAAATGTTGGTACTTCTTCCATGTTTCCCATCCCTCGCCTAAAGTACAATCATACTTTGAACCCTAACTCCGCCGACCATTACGTAATATGACAATTCAACTTGGCTAGCAACCGTTTTGTCTTCTCCGTAATTTCAGCAAGATGCCAGCAACCATTGATTCTGACCTTTCGGATGTACGACAAGTGCATAGCCAAGTCGGTAATTGAGAATTTTGTCAACAATTCCTTTTCCATTAGCACCTTCAGCATCCTCCAATAGGCCAGTAGGGCTAGATAGTTAATGAACATCCACCCTTCGAAACTCTGATCGCTTTGCATATAGCTACGGTCTGCTTCCAGGGTGTTCTTAAAGGCATCAAAAGCCGTCTCTATCTCCATTCTAGCTTTATACATTTTGTAAACATCCTGAGGCTGCTTCTCTTTCAAATTAGTAATGATACTAAATGTTCCAAGCGTGTGTATTCTTTCGTGAAAGTCCACGATCGTGAGTTTTTCTTCTTTTTGCGTTTCCATACGATTAAGAAACGACCGCTCTTCCTCAAGTCTAAGGTGATCATCTAAAAATGTATACAGGGTCTTGCCATCGTTGAGTTGTCTGAAAGCACAGAAAATAAATCGATCTTGAAACTTGAAAAAATTATCGAAACCGCTCTTGCCTCCCTTCTTAAGGGGCTCGTAGTCTATCAAAGAGCTGTTCCTTTTTAAAGGAATGACATACTGAAGATGTGCCTGCTCCATCTCTTCAATATTAGACTCGGAATAAAACCCTTTGTCTGCCACAAACACAGTGTCAGCAGTCCCAGTTTCCTTCAACGTGAGCTGCACAGACTTTACGTCTCGAATGTTGCCTGGGAGCATGCGGTAGTAAACAGGCTCATGCCTACTTTGGGAGAATAATAGTAAAAGGTTCGCTTGGGGATCAAAACTGCCTTGTGAATTATACCCTCGCTGGTTAATGCTCATCTGTTCGGATTTGGAGTGAATCGCCGTGATGTCCATGAGGATATTTTCTCCGGCACGAGAAAACTCCCTAAAGAAGGCATTGATGCGTTCCCGATCGGACCCAATGTCTTTTAGCAGAGACGAAACTTTTTTATCTGCTAGTGAAAGCTCTGGAAAGGACTCCGAGAGAAAGTTTTCCTTTAAATGAACGTTCATGTTCTTCAAAGGCGTCTGGTATGCCAATCGCATTAAACCGGCGCAGTAAATGGCGTCTGCATTCTCATCAAAATGTTTTCTGAGTGCTGCTAAAACATCGGCCAGCAATGGTTCTAGAAAACATCCAAAGCCAGCGCTCTTGGTAGAAATGGATTTAATGGTAGGCATCGACGCATTTTCACTCTTAGATTTTCCTTCTAGAACCTGTCTGCGAGCCGATTCGATAAATCCGTTTTCAGTTACTTTTCCAAGGATTTTTCCTGTTACTTTTTGCGCTCGCTTCTTTTCTTTGTTCCATTTGCTGGAAACACCGTATAGATAGTAATTGCCTCGAATATAGCGAAGCTCTGTTCCTGGTCTTTTTTGTTTCAATGCCCAATCTGGGTGCGCTCTTTTAGATTTACTCATTACCCCTCAATATTACGTGATCACGTAATACGAATTGTGCCAAAAAAAACCAATAACATCAAGAGCTTATTGATGTTATTGGAAAAATATTACGTGAAGGCCGGCGGAGTTAGGGTTAGAAATTAAGTCCTTTGTCAGAACCCTCACCTGCTACATTTGAACATCAAATGTAAGCAGCTGTTTCGCAACAGCTGCTTGATCACAATATGTAGTGATGCTGTGGGGCAACCTTTAACATATGTTAACACAAAGAGGTTGCGGATTCCTTTTGAGCTGTGTTTTCCGGCATCATGACTTTCCCCTCTTCGAAAAGAAATTTTTTTTGTTAAGAGGTTGTGGCGACAGGGCTGCCGGATTTTGATTGGATTTATCAAAAAGTGTCGTGTACTGATCTATTAGCAATAAATAGGTTGTATCACCATCCCAATAGACATCATAAGAGGTGTCAGTATCGGGCAAAGCGTAAAAATTCAAATTTTTTCGTTGCTCATTAATTTTGCCAATGTTTAGGGTCGGATCTGAACTTGTAGTAGAGAGTGTGACTCTTTTAAATCCTGTCGGCTGTGGTATTTGAGAAGCAATTGCATAGTCTTTGGTTTCGGCTTTTGCTGAAGTATCGTATAAGTCACTCAACCATTTATTTGGATCGCTAATGTATTTCTCCCCTATTAAGGCTCCCCCCGGGATGCTAAAAGGCGAGTGAATTGACTTTTTGTCGATAAACTTGAAAATCGATATCCTTTCATCAAGGGGAGCTGCGGCTTTTAAAAGTTTTGTGCCTTCACCTTGGTCGACAATTGCATCGACTCGAGTAGACTGAAAAACGATCATTTTGGTGGTAATCCCAATAGTGTTCTCTGTGTCCTCCCACCATGTATTGCTCAATATATTGTACCATAATGTGCCTTCAAGCGATCCCATCAGAATGCACATGATGGCAAAACCAAGGCTGCTAATTAAAAACATTTTTTGTTTTAAGAGATGTCTCATAATGAATTGGCTCCACATGTTAAGAGTTTAATGAATTTGGGCATTAGGTATGCTTACCGAATACACTATTCAAGTTCCTATTGTCAATAAAAATTGAGAAATATTGCTTTTTAATTGAATAAATGATAAAAGTATGATATCTGCTTTTTGCCTTAGGGGATTAGAGAGACATCAATTGACGAGGAGAGAATGAATCCTACACATGTAGATTGCATTAAGTCTGATAGTAGAGATTTAAGGACACTGGAAGAGGGTCTTCCATTTACCGTCAAATCCAGTAGCCGCTGTTCTCTTAGCTTTAGCGTTAAGCACGCGCTTTACAGTATTAGTGCTCTTTTAGGAACGGCGGGCGCCGTTTTTTGTGCAAGAAAATATTTTGCAGATTCTCCTTCAGAAGCAAGTTCAGCTCTCGCAAAAATTGAAGATCTTTGGCCAAAGACCATGTCGCATGTGACTCACGGTATTGTTCAAACTCGGGATGTGCAGACCGAAACCATGCGGGTTATCCCTGATCAGCTCCTCGATGCAAATAAAGGATTGATGTGGCAACAGGACGTGACAGGGGAGAGTTATTGTAAAGACCCAGCGAATCCCACCCAACTTGTTAAAGTAAAAAATTTACCCAGCTGGATAAAAGGAGAGTATTCTCTCATTGGCAACTACAAACTAGCAGCAAGAACGAATGCGCTCGATGTGCAAGTTGTAGGGGATACTATATTTCTTGCTACAGGAAGCAATAATATCGAAGTTCTTAATGGTCGCAATAAGGCTAACATCACCACATTATTGAGCTATAAAGTGGGATCTAATCTTCGAGCCTTTTCGATGCTTAATAACATAGCAACTGTATGTAGCACTGAAGCAGTATATGAAGTGGATTTCACCGATCAGATGAAGCCCAAGGTTATCTCTACTAATAAAATGAGAACTGATCCGCGTGGAACAGCAAGAGTAAATAATCTCATCTACATGGTGGACGACCAAGGTTTAAAGTTATTTAATGCCTCTAGTTTGGCAACTTTTGTGCCATTGGGAAATTTTACAACGCCAGATGTAGCTTATGCAGTGGTTGTTGTGGGCACTACAGCTTATGTATCTTGTAGTCGCATTGGACTTTTTAAGTTCGACGTGAGTAATTCTACTAACTTTAAGTTATTATGGAGCTATAAATCATCGGCCTATCAAGTCCGCGTTTTAGTAGTGGGCAATACTGTCTTTTTAACAGATTCAAATAGTGGGCTGCAGATCTTCGATAATAGTGATCAGGTAAATTTTAAGTTGCTTGCGACGTATAAGCCACGCGGAGGTGCAACTGGAGCGGCGATACTGGGAGATACCTTAATTTTGGCAGTGGGCGCGAGCGGAGTAGAATTACTCGATATTAGCACCATTACACAGCCACGGCTAATTGGAAATTATTACACAGGGGGATATGTTACAAAACTAGTCATTGTTGGGGATACGTTGTATATAGTAGATCGAGACAAAGGACTATTTTTGCTTTCTTTAAAGAGCGTTAAGTTGAGCGGCATTCCAAGTAAAGTCGAGCGTTCTGTTTTAAATGTGCAGGCGAACTGTTTAAATACAATTGTCCTCGATAACCCGATGATTACCACGACAAAATTTCCTCAACGAACAGGGCTTACCTTTTCTGATATCTCAAAAGAGCCAAATCAAAATTTTGTTATTCCTTTTGCGGGTCGCTCCTATTTTACGAGTACAGTGGATCCTTTTTTATCCATTCGAGCCAAACAAGAAAATGGACAGCCGCTTCCCCCATGGCTGCAGTTGCAAATCACCCCTCAACTCATTCAATCGTATGATTTAATGGATTATGGTGTAGGTGTTGCATATGCTGATAGTATGCTGTATGTGGCGGCAGGGGCGCAAGGGGTTTTAGCCTTTTACGCTCCTGATCCCGATACTCTTATATACGTAAGCACTTACGATACATCAGGTACAGCATTCGCGCTCTCTGTTGTCGATGGTATTGCGTATGTGGCGGACTGTGCTGGTGGTTTAGTGATTATCAGTTTTCAAGATCCGACAATTCCAAAGCTTTTGGCAAGCTTTATCGATAGGAGTGGAGATGATCCAACCCGCTATGCCTATGCCACATATGTGTCCGTCGTGGATGGGTTTGCATATGTGGCGGACTTTTATAGAGGTCTTCAAATTTATAATGTGACGATTCCGGTAAATCCAAGGCTAATCTACTCTCGAAAATTATCAGACCCAGCATCTGAATTAAGTGTAGAAAACAATCTTGTGTCTGTGCAAACCAATTCCAAGAGTGTATACTACTTCGATGTTAACAATAAAACAGTCCCCGTATTTTTAGGATGGAATGACTTACCTGATTATATCAGAAAAGCGAGAGGAATAGTACCGGTCATTGGCAACACAGCGTATGCGGCTTATCGTGAAGAGGGGATGCTGATTCTCGATATTGAAGGGGTTAATAGTACGGATGTATTAGGGGCTTTTACAACCACATATCCGGTGTACAGTATTGCGGTCGTAGGTCCCACGGCCTATCTTGCCTGTGGAACTACCGGGACGGGAGCCCTTATTTCAGTGAATTTGGATCGCTGGCGATTTATTGGAAATCCTAAGGCCTCTGATGTGGGCACTTACAAAATTGCAGTCACGGCCATGGACGAATATGGCGGTTTTGTGACAGACGTATTCACTATTAGCGTGGAAGGCCCTCCTGTTCAGGTACAACAATTTGCACCTCTCCAAATTAAGACTGGGATGCCTCTTACCTACTTTGTTCCTCTTGATGCCTTTTCAGACCCTAATGAAGGCACTATTATTGTCTATTCTGCCTCCTTACCAAACGGGCAGCCTCTTACGGGGTGGTTAGCCTTTAATCCCTATAGTTCGGTATTTTCTGGCACTCCTGGGCAAAAAGATGTCGGCATGTATAATGTGATCCTTCGCGCATCTGATGGGTATTTCCCACCTGTACCTGCTAATTTACAATTTATCATTACCCATGACAATAGGCCTCCACAACTCGCAACTCCAATTCCTTCTGCTATTGCCAATGTGAACAATAATTTTGAATGGCAAATTCCTAGAACTGCCATTGTCGATCCTGACGGCGATCCAATCGCGATGAAAGCAACGCTTGATGGCAATGCGCTTCCCTCGTGGCTTAGCTTTGATGCAAACACTTGGACGTTTAAGGGGACCCCTACGACCATTTATAAAACGATCCCCTTTGATGATATGCGTCTAAACATCGTCATGACAGCGAGTGATCCGAGTGCTGCAAGTATAACGACAAATGTTGTGATCTCTCTTAAAGGGCAATCGTTGCTAGAGTGGTTTATCAATGTGGGAACACCGACTATTACGGTATTATCAGCTCTTTTGGCGGGTTGGAAAAAACGTGCCATCTATTGGAATTATAAAAACAAAGCCAAATATACCAAAGATGATCAACGCATACAAGAAGGGGACAAGCACTTCTCGTATGCTTTTACATGCGACCCAAAAGACATTCATCATGTGAAATTTGAAACGGTATCGCCGCAAAAGGGGACGACGACGCGTATCTTTACATTGCTAGATGGCACCAAAATTTGTTGTAAGAGAAAGCGAGGACCAACGTATAAGGCTGTGCCCAATGGTACCCCATCGTGGATTGTCTTTCATGCGAGTTCCGGCATGCTCCGATCAGTTTTAAATGGCCCTGAAGGTTCTGATATCGGCTCTCTTCGAGTTAGAGCTTATAACAATAAAGGCTTTATTTTAGAGCAATTGAACATCTGTGTTGTGGCGTCTCCAGAAGGATCTCTTGGAAGTTCGCCGCTAACCTCCACCCCAAGAGAGTCTTCCCTTCTAGGATCTTCTAACGATCAGAGCCCTCCATTTACAGCCATTGTACCTAACGAAATTGCGCTGCCAAGTGATGTTGCGCCATCACAAGATATTGAGCTGGCTGAGATATCCCGTCTCCCAGCATCTGCTGATAGTAGCCGATCCTTCCATTCGTTTTATAGCGATGGTTCCAAACCCAAAACACCCGCATTTCCAGGTCATATCGATCGCATAGTGCTAGAACTGCCGTCTAGTTTTACTCTTTCAACGAATGAAGGCAGCTTATCGACCGGCCGTAAATACAGCTCCACTCCAAGATCAGATAAAGAGCCGCGTACTCTGACTGTTTAATCAAGCAGCCTTGGGGCTGTTTACTTCTTACAGCGATAAGCTTTGGTCGCTTTTTGGCCCAAACTTCACTTAGGCGATGACTCTCTCGTTCATATACTCATAATGGGGTAAGGGCCCTTAGCTCAAGATAAGCGAGCTTGCGAGAGCAACCTTGGGGAAAATGAGCAAAAGTTACGCACTCCCTCAGAGGAGTGCGGACCAAAAAGTGATTAGTACAGAAAAAAATGTATTGCAAACATAATAATAATTGCTAAAATGGTGGGTGTTTAAACAACACGGACGTTATACATCTAGTAAGGAAAAAATGAAAACAGTCGTCATTAGACAAAAAATAAAGCCAAATGCTATCAATGAAGTGAAACAATGGTTTCAAACGTTAAGAGAAAGAAAAACAGAAGTACTTGAATCCATGAAAAATGAAGGTATCGTAGTAGAATCAGCATTCCTTGACAATCACGGCGAAGAATTTTTTTTGATTTACTATATAAAAGCTGAAAATATCGAACATGCTTATGAGGTTTTTAATAAATCAACATTGGAAATAGATATCTATTTTAAAAACAAATGGGACCAACTTCTTTCTAAAGGCAGAGTCGTATTAGAAGAATTACTAGATCTAAACAATTTATCCCTTTAACACCACAATCAATGAAATGAAAGGACTTGACAAATGGCATTTCCAACCACACTTTCATGTTGAATGTTTGGATGATGAACGGGTACTTTTGTTTTCTGAAGATCAACATTATTTATTGAGAGGAAAAATACATCGAAAAATTGCATCAATATTTCTCAACAGCAGTGTAGACGAAAGTACCCTTTTTGCAAACTTATCAACCAATTTTCGTCATGAGGATATAAAAAAAGCTTTTTTAAACCTAAAAGAAAAAGGCTTTATTGCAAAACATATTGAAAATGTCCCTGTTAATGTTGCTGGATTTTGGGCCGGTATGAATTTTCCGTTAACCAGAATAAAACGCAGTCGTGTCACTTTAATTAATTTTAGTGATCACAAAAACGATGACCTGATTGGTGAATTTTCAGATATTGAATTTTCTTCAAATGATGACGCAAATTTTTTTCTTGTATTAACTGAGAACTATATAAGTAAGGATATTGAAAATTTTAATACAGAAAGATTAAAAGATAATAAACCGTGGATGTTGGTTAAACCTTCTGGGAAACGTGTTTGGATAGGACCTATTTTCGAACCTCAAAAAACAGGATGCTGGAATTGTTTAGCTGAGAGAATGAAAGAAAATAGGCGTGTTGAAGTCGATGCTTTTGGCGTAGACAATGAAAATTTATACATCCCAGAAAAATCTTACCTGCTTGCGAGCCGGCGCATTGCTTTCAATTTAGCGTCAATTGAAGTTGAAAAGTGGTTGAGATCCAGTGATTCACATATTCTATGCAGCAATTTGTTTACATTTGATTTAGAATCCTTAGAAACACATTTACATCCTTTTAAGAGACTTACATACTGTAAAATATGCCAGCAAGGCAATACAATATTCGAACAGCGGCCTCTTATACTCAAATCGTGTATAAAAAAGTATGAATATGAGAACGGTGAAAGAGCCTGCTCCGTCGATGCCACATTAAATAATCTTGGAAATATTGTAAGCCCCATTACCGGTGTTATTTCTACTGTGCGCACTAAAATAGTTAACGATGAATATATCTGCTATACGGTCAGAAATCTGCCTGTACCAGTAACTACTGATACTGATCGTCTCTTTAGGATACCCGACGTAGCCACAGGTAAAGGAAAAACAAAGACACAAGCATTCATGGGTTGTCTTGGAGAGGCAATAGAACGCTATAATTCTACTTTTACTAAACAGCTGGAAATTCGATCGTCATATTCAAGTATCATGGATTGTGCTATTCACCCTCATGAACTACTTAATTTTAGCGAACATCAATACGATAACAGAGATCAGATAAATGCATGTAGGGATGGCTTTAATCAAATTCCTAAGCGCTATGAAGATACAAATATTGGATGGACACCAGTTTACTCTCTTATAGATAAAAATTTTAAATATGTCCCTTCATCATTTTGCTATATGAGTTATCCGATTATGCAAGATGTTGAAGTATGTCCAGGCAATAGCAATGGATGTGCCAGTGGAAACACACTTGAAGAAGCTATTTTTTACGGACTTTTAGAGCTCATAGAACGAGATGCTGTAGCTATATGGTGGTATAACCGTATAAGAAGACCTTGTATCGATCTGAATTCATTTGAGGCATCACTTTTTCTTCAAACAGTCAATACATTCAAGAAAAACAATCGAGAATTGTATGTATTAGATCTAACAAGCGATCTTCAAATTCCTAGTTATATTGCAATTTCATGTGACGCAAAAGGCAAAAACATATTTTTTGGTACTGGATCTCATTTTAATTCTCGAATTGGCGTTGCAAGAGCTCTTAGCGAACTAAATCAGATTATGGTACGTTCCAATATACCAGATAATATAGACTTAATGAAAATTCCTCCTTTAGAAAGAGACCTACTTAAATGGTCACTAACCCAATCGATAGACAATCATCAGTACTTAATTCCTTATCATATGGTAAAACATCCATCAGCAACACAAGTCTCTGATGATTTTTTAGATGATATCAACTATTGCTTGTCGATTTTAAAACTAGCAGGATTAGATGTTTTAATTTTGAATCTTAGCAACCCAGACATCAATCTGTGTTCGGTTAGAGTAATTGTTCCCAAACTGCGCCATTTTTGGTCTCGATTAGGTCCTGGTAGACTCTATGAAGTACCAGTAAAACTTGGTTGGCTTTTAGGGCCAACTCTTGAAAAAGATCTTAATCCCACCCCATATTTTTTATAAATAAATGCCAGTAAATTACAAATTAAATTCCAGAATTAAATTAGAATCTCAAAATCATACATCGTTAACATTTACAATTGATGGAAAAAGAACAGCGGTTTTTCATGCTCAAAGCCAAAGTATTTGCGATGAAATATGTAAATGTACAACAAACTACATTAATATCGAAAACATACATAAAAAAACCGACATCTCGAAAAAAGATTTAATTAGGCTTAAACATTTTTTTTTAAAACTTGAAAACAACAATCTTCTTGATTATTTAATTTTATTAAAAACAGATGAACATGCAAGAATTGTCCCAAAATTATCTATCTTTAAAAATAACATTTTAAAAGACAGCGAATTTTTGATAGAAGATAATTGTTACATGTTTTCTCGATTTTCATTTTTTTACCAAAAAAATAATTCTATTGTTTTGGAAAATCCTCTTTCATCTTTTAATACTGTAATTTCTGAAATGTTATTTAAAAAACTGTTAAACTTAACAAATAGCGTTACCAGTATTTATGATTTCAAAAAAGAATTTGAAGATTGCAAAACAGAAATCGACTTACTTCTCGTTTTTTTAATTAAAGGCAATATTATCCATCCCGTTACTTATTCTGAACCCGATTATTTAGCTAGTTGGGAGCCTCACGACCTCTTTTTTCATTTCAAAAGCAGACAAGGAATATTGATTGATAATGGGCAGTTTGGCGGGACGTATAGATTTTTGAATACTGCTATTCAACCGCCAAATGAGTTTAAAGAAAGGGACTCAAAAATACAAATCTATTTGGATAAACCTGATACAAATACATTGACTGATAATAATCCATCTTTTTCAAACGTTTTAGAAAATCGACGATCACGTAGAATGTTTGATAGTAAAAATTTAATCATGATGGAAGAGATTGGTGCTTTTTTATATAGATCTATTGGAATTCGTGAAGTGATTCCAATGAAACCGCAAACAGCTGTTTTTCGTCCCTATCCAAGTGCTGGGGCAATTCATGAAATTGAGTGTTATTTAGTCGTTAACAGGTGTGTGAATCTAAAAAAAGGTATATATTATTATTGTCCTTTAGAGCATTGTTTAGATCAATTAATAATAGGGGATGAATATGTGTCAGATATGATATCGAATGCATGTGTAGCACTCGGAAATAGCTCAGATATGGCACCTCATGTCTTATTTGTATTTACCTCTAATTTTCAAAAAATTTCATGGAAATATGAAAAAATGGCATATAGGAGCACTTTGATTTCTCTAGGGGCTCTAATGCAAACTATGTCTTTGGTTGCAACCTCAATGAATCTTTCATCATGTATTGTGGGTTCAGGTGATTCATTATTGTTTGCAGAAGCTCTAAAATTAGATATTTTTAAGGAAGGGGCTATAGGGGAATTTGCATTAGGAACATGTATCAGAAACAATGAGTAACCCTTTTTTGTACGTTAGGCCATTTAATATTTTGAATTAAGAATCTAAAATTGACGGTTTTAGGCGTTCAATTAGTGCAATGTTTGGACTTAGAATCCCTGTGGGATGGGAAGCAACATTCCCGTAGACATCCAAATGACAATCACAAAGATGTTTATTACAATTTTGTGATTGTCAAAATATTTCCGATAGATCACCAAAAGCGTGTTGAAAGGTTTGAAATCACTGACTAGTGATTATTCACAGTTTCTGAAAGCCAAGTCCTTTTTAAATTTTTCGAGTTCCGGGACACGAACTAGCGTTTCCCGAACATAACCCATGTAGTGCCGCATAGAAGGACAGATCAACTTCTGAAATTTCTTCGAAAACATGTTGGGGTGATTGGCTGTCACTGATGTGAACGCTTTGTACTTCTTGGGCAACGATTATATTGTCTACTGGAAAATCGAACATAGCAAACTCCTTTAAATAAGGTTAAAATTAGGACGGCTTCATTATAACTTATTGGAATTTTTTTTCAATAGAAAATGGAATGAGGGGTGTAAATAAAAGTGTGGGTAATTCTCGTTTAGCGGCAGCTCTCTGGGACTCCCAATAAGATGAGTTACAATCCATGAAAATTGCAGATATGATAGAGTCTATAGAAAAACAGTTTTATAAGCAGCCTCTTTAGTGAGAAAAATCATGAACACCAATATTATTGAAGTCAAAAACCTTAGCCATTCTTATCGAACATTTAAAAAAGATTCTGGATTTTTTAACGCATTAAAGGATTTTATTAACAGGTCTGTAGTATATAAGCAAGCCGTTAAAGACATTTCATTTCATATTTCATCGGGAGAAATTGTAGGTTTACTCGGAGCTAATGGGGCTGGGAAAACTACGTTACTGAAAATTTTATCTGGATTGATTTATCCCTCTTCAGGATGCGTGAAGGTGATGGGTAAAATTCCGTATAATAAAGAAAAATCTTTTCTAAAGCAGATCGGAATGGTCATGGGCCAGAAAAGCCAGCTTCTTTGGGATATCCCTGCTTTAGATAGTCTGTATATTATTCGCGAGCTTTATGAAATAGCACCCTTAATTTTTGAAGCTAGACTTGATCGCTTCAAGAATCTTCTTTCGATCGGCGATCTAATGTACACACCTGTCCGTAATCTTTCCTTGGGTGAAAGAATGAAGTTTGAATTAGTAGCTGCATTGATTCATAACCCTAAGGTATTATTTTTGGATGAGCCCACTATAGGGCTAGATATTATAAGTCAACGAGCTATCAGAGATTTTTTACTAAATATCAATCAGAGTGAAGGAACAACAATTATCGTCACCAGCCATTACATGAGGGATATTGAAGTTTTAGCAAAACGACTGCTTATCATGGAAAAAGGGGCTATTCTATACGATGGGTCACCAGGACAAATTATGAAAAAGTTTGAGCTCACTCAAAAAAGAATAATATGAATATTAAACCGTATATTCTGATTTTTAAGTCTAATCTTTCAAAGGAGATGACGTACCGCTTTAATTTCATATTTACTTATTTATTACAAATGACTCGATTATTCATAGCTTTGGCTGTATGGTCATTAATTTTTTCTCAACATGAACGTATTCAAGATTATACATGGAATGGAATTGCATGGTATTATGGGTTTAGCGCTATTCTCCTAGTTCTATATTATCCTTCTAATATGTTCGAGTTGCAATCTTTAATTCGAAAAGGAACATTGAGTTCGTTAATTATAAAGCCAATTAATATCGAGGCTAATATTTTTGTTAAGTTCTTAGCGAATAAAATTTCCTCTTTAATTGTTTTATCCGTTTTGATATCCTCATCTTTTTATTTTATTGGAATAAAATTTTACGTATCCTTGTCTGTGTCGACAGTAATCTTTTTATCAATAAGCTTATTTCTAGCTTTTTTCTTTGGGTTATTTATGAGTGTACTTGCATTTTGGTTGATAGAGATGTGGCCATTAAGAAGAATTTATCAAGGTTGTATGACTTTATTGGGTGGGGGAGTTGCCCCATTGGATCTCCTTCCTGATTATGTGAGATCCGTCGCTTCATATACTCCGTTTCCTTATCTAGGATATTATAATGTCAAGGCTATTCAAGGAACGTTTTCTGAAAACGAATTATTTGGGCATTGTTTGATGGCTTTAGGATGGACAATTCTATTTGCGCTATTATTTAAAATTTTGTGGAAAGCAGGATTGAAAAGGTATGAAGCGGTCAATCTTTAATCATATTGCTAAATTTGTAAGGCTCCATTGTTTGTACTTGAAAATCAGTTTTAAGTGCCTACAAGTGTATAGAATATCCGCTCTTCTTACAATTGTATTTTCTGTCGTTTTTTTTATCGCGGAAATTTTAACAGTAAATGTTTATTATCAGTTTAGTGATCATATCGGAGACTGGGACAAAAGTTCATTTTATATATTGCTTGGGTCGTTTAACATTATGATATGTTTATACACATATTTATTTGAAATAGCCCATGATGAATTTGTTTGTAAAATTCGCTTTGGTGAACTCGACTGTGATTTAATTAAACCGATAGACTCTCAGGTATTTTCAGCCATTAAACGTGTTGATTATCCAAGTTTATTGAATCTTCCTATCCCTATTTGGATTGTCTATCAAGGAGTTTCTGGTCTTGAACTCAAAACAACTTTAGTGAATATGTTTTTATACAAAATAGTTTTAATGTTCGGCGTATTCATTATCTATTTAATTAATCAGTTTTCAGTTAACTTTTCTTTTTGGTTTACAGATGCAAGTAGTCTTGTCTCAGCTTCGGATCAGGTTACCCAACTAGGCTCCAAGCCCCTTCAAGTATATCCTAAGATTCTTAGATTGGGATTTTCTTATATTATTCCTATTGTTTTAAGCACCAATTTGTCAGTTGATGCGATACAAGGCAACCTTACAATCAATAATTTTCTAGTACTTATGTTAGCGACCTCCTTATTCTTTTTGCTTGTGAGATTACAATGGACCTTAGGGTTACGGAAGTACTCAAGTGCAAGTTCCTAAAGTAACCTGAGTTTTGAATTGAAGAGGTAAAAATCTCTGAGAATGACGCATTGTCGATCCTT
>JABDAE010000045.1 GCA_013289325.1 Chlamydiota bacterium | reverse complement strand
GCATATTGCCCTGCTACTTTTGCCATAAGAGGTCTTTTTGAAAGGTCGCGATTGCCGCCGCAACCAAAGACGACGATTAATCTTGCTTTGGCAGTTTTAAGTTCTTGCAAGGTTTCAAGGATGTTTTGTAAAGCGTCATTTGAATGGGCAAAGTCGATGTAAACCTTGATATTTAAACCATTCGGCACTTCTTGAAGGCGTCCGGGAATAGGGGGAATAATAGAGATAATATCTGCAAGAGCTGCAAGAGGGACCTTTTGTGAAATCCCAACGGCAATTGCGGCTAAACAGTTATAGATATTGAATCGCCCCACAAGTGGAGAGTGAAATTGTTGAACTTGACCTAAATAAGTGACTATAAATTGTGTTCCGTTTGAGCTAAATGAAATATTTTCAGCTTTTATGTCTGCAGCATTGTTGATGGCAAAGGTCATGACTGAAGCTTTTGTGTCTTTTAAATCTTCATGCCAAGGGCTATCGGCATTTAAGATGGCTACTTTAGTTTCTGGTTGGGAAGTTATTTCTTGAGAAGCCCCTAACCTTAAAAATAGTTTTTTTTTCGCTGCAAAATAGGCTTGAAAACTATGGTGATAATCGAGGTGATCAAGGGTTAGATTTGTGAAGATAGCGATATCAAAGTCTATTGCAGAAACCCTATCTTGGTCTAGGGCATGGGATGTGACCTCCATCACGACAGATGTACACCCTTCTCCAATCATATCATGAAGCAGTTTGTGATTGGATTCAATATCAGGCGTTGTCCTTGTAGCGAGATAGCGGTGATTGCCCGCAATGTATTCGATAGTTCCAATGAGTCCAGCAGGCTTATTGATGTTGTCTAAAAGATGTTTTATGATATAGGAAGTTGTCGTTTTTCCATTTGTTCCAGTGATTCCTATTGTTAAAAGGTGATCTGATGGATGCCCGTAGTACGTTGAGGCGATGATCCCTTGAAGAGCGTTGACATCATTTGAAATCACTTGCGCAATGTTTTTATCTAAAAGGGGATCATAAATGTCGGTTAAAATTGCGACAGCTCCAGCCTCTATTGCTTTGGGAATGTATAAGGCGCCATTTTCCGTGAGGCCTTTCCTTGCGATGAACAAATTTCCAGGAGCTACGCAGCGCGAATTGCTACATATACCGCTGATTTCAGGATCCTTAGATCCTTTGATTTGCACCCCGGCAATTTTTTTAAATAATTTCTTTAGCTTCATAAATATTTTAGATAATCCTTGCTTTAAGGATTTTTTTGCAACAGATTCCATTTGTCATAGAGTTCTTTTATTTCTTTAAGTTCAAGAAGCCAATCGGCTTTTGATGGATCATAGCGCGGATCACCGACGGGATATCCAAAAGGATCGTCCGGATCGATGCCAAGGTACTCTAATGAGCGCGTAGCGATCTCTCTAAAGACAGGGGAAGAAGATGTGCCTCCAAAGTGCATCCTTCCGATGCCCGGGATATAGCCATATTGTGGCTCATCGATTGTCACGATAAGGACAAAGGCAGGATTTGTCGTTGGAGTAAAACCGACAAAAGAAGAAGCTACAAATCTTGGGTCGTAAAACCCATTGATTGCTTTATCTCCTGTTCCAGTCTTTCCAGCTTCTGAATATCCAAAGACGTCAGCGCGCTTTGCAGTCCCCCCTATTTTTGTCGTGTATTTCATCGCGCGCACAACATCTTTGGCATATGCTTCGCTTACTATGCGCTCTTGATTTGCGTAAGTCTTATGCTCGTAAAGAATTTCTTCTGATCCATCAGCCATTGGTTTTACAATCTTGCGCACAAGGGTTGGCTTGACAAGGTAGCCGCCATTGGCAAAACTGGCAATTGCAACAGCTATTTGTAGGCTTGTCGTTTGGATATTATGTCCCATGGCAAGAGAATAGGGGGTGGCAAGCGACCATTCCAAAGCTCCATTTGGATGGCTCTTGCCTGGGGTCGGAACACGGCCGGCACTTTCTGAAGGGAGTTCAATTCCTGTTTTTTTGCCAAATCCAAATTCAGCAAGTGCATTCCTATACCATTCAACCCCAAGGCGGGCGATAATCCTTTCTACAAGTCTTGCTACGTAGATATTTGATGACTTTTGAATTGCGAGATTCATATTTAAAAATCGATGGAACGAGGTGTCTTTAAGAGGTTTTCTCCTTCCGGGAAAGTGAGAGTTTGATGTTTCCATCATTTCATTTGGATCAAAAAGTCTTGGTTTCCCTCTTTTAATGAGCTCATCATTGGCTTTAAGCGCTATGGCAATGGTGATCGGCTTCATGATGGAGCCTGGTTCATTTGCGTCTGTAATGGCCTTTACTTTCGTATGTTCTGTTAAAAGGGGATTATTAAAGTAGGATTGATAATCGGCGGGATTAAAAAATGGATATTGGGCAAGTGCTAAAATTTCTCCCGAATATGGGTCTAGCATCACGGCCCAGCCGCTTTTGGCTTTGCTATTTTGGACACCTTTTGCAATCTCTTCTTCAGCAATGGCCTGCAAGCAGTGATTGATGGTAAGGTAAATATTTGCGCCATGCTGAGGCTTGGCAATGACTTCGCCAATTTCTAAGCTGTTGCGTGGAGAGCGCATTAGCTTTCTTTTGCCTTGTTTACCCTGTAAAATATCGTTGAAGTAAAGTTCAAGTCCTCCTGTTGGTTTGCCTTGAGCTGTAGCTTCATCTTTAACGCTTTGCAGTGTATGAAGGACTTGTCCTAAGAGTTTACCAAAGGGGTAAGATCTTTGATAGTCGCAGGTAAAGAAAAGGGCGTTTCTTGGGATTTTATACCCTTTGGCAAATGGATACCACCACTTGAGGATGGCTCCTTGTTCATTTTTGTTTAGCCACATGCGCAACTTGCGGCTTCTTGTTTGAATATTTAATTGTGTAAGAAGATCAGTTTCTTCTGAAAGGGTAAATTTGAGAATGGCAGCAATGTTTTTTGCAACCTCTTGCCTATTTTCTTCTGGAATTGCCATGGGATCTGCATAAAGGTGAAATTTTTGCACGTCGATCACAAAGTTTTGCGCAAGTTCTGGATGACCTTTTTTTATTGAGGTATTAGAGATAAAGATCCCCCGCATGAAGGGTTCACTAATTGTAAAGTAGTGTTGCTTTTCTGCTTTTTTACTCCATATGTCACCTTCGATGATTTGTATGTGGTAGTATTGGACAATTAAGATAGCAAAAAGAGCAAAAAGAAAAAGAGAAAGGAAAAGAAGGCGTTTTCGATCTAAAGAATTAGTCTTTCTATATGGCATTTAAGAGCCTTTTGGTAGAAAAATTTGCTGAGAGTGATAGGGAAATTTAAGGTGGCTATATTCTGGTTTTCTCATCAGTTCCATCAGGTGGATTGGACTTTCAAATCTGTCTATTTCGTAGCGCAGCCGAATATTTTCTTCTTGTAATTCCTTTACTTCTTTTGCAAGGACGGGAATTGCGAGTCTTAGTTCTGTTAGCTCATTTTGTTTATCGATGTACGCGTATAGCGTCATGCCGGCGATTGCAATGCAAAGAAAAATATTAAAGGTGACAAAGCGATCTCTTTTGGTCGCTTTAGAAGTTAGCATTTTTTTATTTAACACTTTTCAATGATGCGCAGTTTAGCGCTGCGGCTTCTTGGGTTATTTGCAATCTCTTGTTCAGAGGGCATGATGGGCTTTTTGGTGATAAGGATTATTTCTTTTTCTTTATTTAAGAATAACCCACCTCCAAGTCCTGAGGTGTCCATTTTATCACTTGCCGAAAATCTTGTCAGCGTTTTAACGATCAGATCTTCTAGGCTATGAAAGCTAATGACGGCCATACGGCCTTTTGGGGCAAGGTGCTTGATCGCAAGAGGCAGAGTCGATTGTATGACTTTTAACTCATCGTTGACGGCAATTCTTAAGGCTTGAAAGATTAACGTAGCCGGGTGAATGTGGGGTTTTTTAGAAAATAGCTTTTGACTTAAAAAATTTGCAAGTTGTGTGGTCGTTTTAAATGGAGTTATCATTCTTTGTTCCACAATACATTTTGCAGCAAAGCGCCATTTTTTTTCATCTCCAAAGTCCCTAAAAACTTTG
The DNA here is from genome assembly GCA_013289325.1 of Chlamydiota bacterium. Taxonomy (GTDB): domain Bacteria; phylum Chlamydiota; class Chlamydiia; order Chlamydiales; family Parachlamydiaceae; genus JABDAE01. The sequence goes on along the minus strand of JABDAE010000045.1, from coordinate 16,943 downwards.
GCTAACTCTTCTTCTTTCCAAGTGTTAACGATTTCTTCGGCAGTGAGGGGATTTTCCTCGTCCATCCGCATATCAAGAGGCCCTTCGCGCATGAAGCTAAATCCTTTTTCAGGCATATCGAGTTGCATCGATGAGACGCCTAAGTCAAAGAGAATTCCATCAAATGTTTCAATGTTAAGTTGCTTTAAATAATCGCTTAAATGGGAAAAATTGCCTTCTACAATTGTGACTTTTTCTTTCCATGGAGATAACCTCTCTTTTGCAATTGCTCTTGCAACCTTGTCTTGATCGATGCCGATGAAGCGCTTTATTTCCGGATGAGCTTTTAATATGGCTTCAGAATGTCCTCCGGCTCCAAGTGTCCCATCGATAAATGTGTGAAGGTAAGTCTCCTTAAAAGCCTCTATGACTTCTTCTAAAAGGACGGACTGATGTGGTTTGTTCATATAAATGTTATACACAAACACCTGAAAAATTGATAGACGAAAACTGCACTTTTAGTTTAGCATCTCGTGGATGGTAAGTTTTTCAAAACATGAGTATCTATCTCATTCAAAGAAGAGTAAATGCATACATACCTATATCTAAATAACAGCATAATATACGATTGATATGCGATGATTGCATTTACAGTAGGACTTATCACAGGTTTTTTTATGAGTATCCCGATTGGGCCTATTAATGTGATGGTGATTAATACCCAAATTAAAAAAAATTCAGCGCATGCTTTGGCTATAGCTTTGGGAGGTTCTGTGATGGATTTTTTTTATTTTTTTGTGATCTTATCGGGATTGTCGTTGTTTTCTTTTAGTCAAAATATGAAGACAGCGCTGCAAGTCGGTGCCATTTTGCTCATTTTTATTTTAGGAGCAAAGGAGTTTTTTTTTGCAATTGGGTCACTGCCTTCAAATTTGGGAACTCAAAAGTTTAGTCGTGGTAGGTTTTCCGCTTTTTTTTGGGGGGTCGTAATCTATGTTTGTAATCCGACCTTGATCGTCACGATCACAGGGCTTGGTGCTTTTATTAAATCGCTATCGATATTTGAATTTAGTAGAGCAAATGTTATGTTAGTCTCGCTAGGAGTTGCGTTTGGAGGTTTTGCCTGGTTTGTTTTGCTAGGTAAAATCGTCGCTCATTTTGAGGGGAAAATTAGGATGAATTATCTTACTCGTTTTAACAAAATAAGCGGATTATTAATGGTGAGCTTTGCCATTTATATGGGAGTGCGGCTACTATCCCAAATTTAGATTCTTATCGCTGATGATCCTAGAAACGGCAGTTCGAGATGCTAAATTGGCATGAAGATCTTGAATTAGAATCACTTTGCAGTGGGGCGGGACATTCCCGATTGGTGAAGGACCGCCCCACTGCAAATGATTCTGGTTCAAGAGATTCATGTCAAGTTAGCGTCTCCAACTGCCGTTTTTAGGATGATACTTTACCAGCAATTCGCGCTAAAAATTGCAGTCTGAAGAGGCTGCAATATTTACTCCGCATTAGGGAAAATTTAAGTCGGCATCTACAAAAAGCGGCAAATTTAGATCCTTATCGCTGATGATTCTTTCGCAAGCTGCAAACTTTAAGTCGATGGCAAGGAAAGGGTCAGCAACGTTTATGCCTTTATCAAGGGATGGGTTATAGGGAGTATCGACTTTGTACGTCAGGTGAGCATCCTCTAAGGCGATGAAGCCATGGGCAAAGCGGGGAGGGATGTAGAGCATTTTGGAAGCGCTTTGGCTTAAAATGCAAGATCCCCATTTGCCAAAGGTTTTGCTCTCTTTTCTTAAGTCTAAAAAGATATCGAGCACACTGCCGGATAGGCAGCGCACTAGTTTTGCTTGTCCATCTAGTTGATAGTGAAGGCCTCGTATCGTCCCTTTATATGAAAAGGAGTGATTGTCTTGCACCCAATTGTTTGCAATGCCAAGTTTTTCCATTTCCATTTTATTCCAAGACTCTAAAAAAAAGCCCCTTTTATCCGGATATGCCTTTATAATGATCTCTTTAGGAGATGAGATTTCGTGATGAGCTTCTTTACAAATTTGAGTCATAGCACTGTTCCTTCCTGTAAGGAGTAAGGAAGTGCCACCTTAGGTTTCCACCACTTTTGGTTTTGCAAATACCACTCAATGGTGCCTTGTAATCCCACCTCAAAGGGAATTTCTGGCTGCCAGCCTAGCTCTTTTTTTGATTTTGCAAAGTTGACAGCATAGGTCATGTCATGCCCTTTTCTATCTTCAACAAATGAGATTAGCGTTTCTGTTTTTTGCTGTTTGTGGATTACTTTTTTTACAAGGTCAATGTTGGGGATGCAGCAAGCGCCTCCAAAATTATACACCTCACCTGCTTTGCCATTGATGGCCGCAAGGTAAATCCCTTTGCAATGATCGCTTACATGGATCCAATCGCGTTTATTTAACCCGCTGCCATAGACGGGAATTTGATTGTCAAGATGGGCGTTGATGATGCATTTGGGCAGCAATTTTTCCGGGTGTTGATAGGGGCCGTAATTATTAGAGCATCTAGTGATCAGGGCATCCATTTTATACGTATGGACGAAGCTTTTAAGGAGAAGATCGGCAGAGGCTTTTGATGCGCTGTATGGGCTACTTGGTATAAGCGCCATCGTTTCATTAAAAGCAACTCCTCCTTGTTGCTCTACGCTTCCGTATACTTCGTCGGTAGAGATTTGAACAAACCTTGTAAAAGATTGCAAGCTTAGAGTCAAAAGGACAGATGTGCCAAGCACATTAGACTTAATGAAAACTTGTGGTCCTTCAATGCTTCTATCGACATGGCTCTCTGCTGCAAAGTTGATGACGATGTTGGGTTTTTCTAGGTCGAAAATGGTTTTCATGTGTTCATAATTGGAGATATCGACCGTATAAGTTTTTAGATTTAAATCGGCTAAATTTGTAGGATCTGCTGCATAGGTATTGCAATCGACAATCGCGATCTCTTTTGTATGAGAGTGCAAAAACCTAACGAAATTGGTCCCAATAAATCCATGCGCTCCTGTGATTAACCAGCGCATGATGGCGTCCCCATTCTCATTAAGTCATTGGCTTTGGCAAAACTTTCATGCGTGCCGGCATCGGTCCACCATCCATTTAAAAAGTCATGATAAAGTGTCCCTTGCTTAACGTAGTAGTTATTGACATCTGTGATTTCCAATTCACCTCTAGCGCTTGGTTTTAAGGTGCTAATGATATCAAATACTTGGTATGGGTAAAAGTAGATGCCGGTTACGGCGTGATGGCTAATGAACTCTTGTGGCTTTTCGACGATTTGCACGATTTTATTATCGCAAAGCGCTGCCACTCCAAAGCGAGAGGGGTCTTCTATCTCTTTTAGCAATACCATGGCAGATGGGTCTTTTTTTTCTTGCACATGGGCGATGTAATTCTTTACGTAAGGCTTTAAGCTGTCTTCAAAAATATTGTCTCCAAGTAGTACGCACATCAGTTCATGAGGGTTAATGAACCCCTTTGCAAGGTCTAAAGCCTCTGCAATGCCACCCGCTTTCTCTTGTACCCTGTATGTCAAATTGCAATTGAATTCTTTCCCGCTGCCGAGAAACTCGGCAATGCCTCCTAAATGCTCACCGCCGGTAATGACGAGGATATCATGAATACTCGCCTCTGTCATTTTATCGACGCAGTGATGCAACATAGAGCGCCCATGCACCGGCAAAAGATGTTTGTTGACAGCCTTTGTAAGGGGGTAAAGCCGTGTGCCATTGCCGCCTGCAAGAATAATGCCTTTCATGACTCTTCTTCCTTTAAGTTAAGAGTTCTTTTAATAGGGGTTGGTTCTTCTTCTGTCGTGGCTTCTAGCTTACTGACAAAGCTTCCGAACGAAGATTTTCTCCGAGTTAAGTGAGATATGGGAGGAAATGGCCCTTTCCCATCTATAGTTGAAGTAGGGGAATGATTCATCATCCTTGTCCTAGAACTGCTATCACTGCTTTCAAAAGTAGAGCTTGCTTCATAGTCTTTTTTAAAGAGAATAAGAGTGATTGTTTTGTGCTCTTGAAGCTTTAGCTTTAGATGCTCGATTCTTTTTTCAAGAGTTGCTAAATTTGAGCTTTGAGTGTTTGATTGTGATAAGTCAATCGAAGCTGCCATGCGAGCTGATAATGCGGCGCTTTCAGAGTCCATAAGAAAACGCGCTGCCGTTAAAGTCTTTGTGATTGCCTTGTTAAGGTCAGCAGATTGGATGCCCACATATGGGTTAAGAGAGGAGACAGATATTAATTTACTCAGCAAATGTTGATCGTGTATCTCTTTTAGCTGTAATGTGTCTTCTTCAAGTTGCCTTTCCATGTGAGTTAAAAGTTCTATATAACTTGTGCAAGCGGCAGCGCTTAGAGCGGTGATTGTATGAAAGCATGCATTAGCTAAGGTGTCAGCTTTGAGAATAGAACCAGATGGTGAATGGGGGGGCCTCACCTTTACAACTTCCCCGTTCTTAAGGTTTTTGGCTGCATTTTGTTCCATGACGAATTTTGCAAGAGATTCGTGCGTGTAGAATAGAGGTGGGACATTGCCAAAGCTCATTTTATTCCCCAATTTTTGAAACGTGAGAATACTATTTTGTTATATATTTATACAAGCCAGACCATAAGTAAAAAATATATTTGTCAGCGTAGGCGACACCCAATTCGTAAACTTGTTGAATTGTATACCGAAAGAATTCAAAATTCGGTATAAATTCTTTTGCAGAAATTGTTAAATTGCTTACACTTCGTTAAACCTAAAAACGGCAGTTGGAGACGCTAACTTGACATGAATCTCTTGAACCAGAATCATTTGCAGTGGGGCGGTCCAACACCCTTTGGGAATGTCCCACCCCATTGCAAAGTAATTCTAATTCAAGATCTTCATGCCAATTTAGCATCTCGAACTGCCGTTTCTAGGTTAAAAAAGTAAACAAGTTGGATTGGTAAGAGATGAAAAATCAAGGTGAAATTTCTTTTGGTGGCGCTGTTCTCATGAGTATTAACATCATGGTAGGAGCAGGTATCCTTTTTGCTGTGGGAACGATGACAGAGCTTGCCGGAAGTGTTAGCTTTCTCGGATGGCCCCTTACGGCGCTGCTTTTATTCCCTATCATATGGGGTCTTTCTAAAGCGACCCATCTCTTTCCTGGTAGTGGCGGCTTTTATCAGTATTGCTCAGTTGGGATTTCGCCTATTGCTGGTGTGATTGCGCATTGGGGGTATTTTCTTGGGTATATGGGAACAGTGGCAAGTCTTGCGACGGTGTTAAGAAATGGAATAATAGTCAATACGGGTAGCAATTTTCTAGATGATTACCCCATGATTTTAAACGTAGCCATTGTCGCTGTTTATGCTCTTCTTAACTTAATTTCTGTCGATAAGATCAGTAAAATTCAAAGTACTGGTACCTTGCTAAAGATTACTCCGATTCTCTTTGTTATAGTCATATTTGCATTTTTCTTTGAAAGAGGGCTCCATATTGATTTGCAAAACATTAATAAAATCGGGATGACAGTTTCAACAGTGATTTTTGCATTTCTTGGCTTTGAAGCCTGCTGCAGTATTTCAGGTCTTATCAAAGGAGGACCTCAAAAGGTTGGAGGTGTTGTCTTAGTTGCCTTTTTCATCACGATGGTGCTTTATACAACCTTTCATATCGGGGCTTTATTCATCATGGGACCTGAAAAGCTAGGTAGCGAGGGTGTGATGTCATTTCCTCTTTATTTGGGCTTATCACCAGCTCTTGGCGCGGCGCTGCAAGTTGGAATTTCTTCTGCTATTTTACTGAGCTGGGCAAATTCTATTTTGGGGGCGTCTCTTGCCAATATTTCTAACTTGCATACGATGGCGGTCAACAAGTTAATCCTTGGCGATAAAATTTTAACGCGCGTCAATAGTAGCAATCGCCCAATTTATGCAGTGGCTCTTTTTTCTTTGCTGATGCTAGCCTTTATTACCTTTATCACTGACGTCAATATCCTTTTTTCACTCACAAACTTAGGTGTGATCACAGCGTTGACGCTGACGATGGTGGCAGTCTTTTTAACTTACCTTAGGCAAAAAAATTATTTCCAAGCCGCAATTACCTTTGTTTCGTTTGGCTCGTGCGGCGCTTGGATTTACTATAGTTTATTGCAGATTCCAAGCTTTTTGTTTATTTTACCCCTTTTGATTGGGCTTCTTTGCGGTGTGGCGATGTATAAAGTGCATCAAAGGCGCATAGACACCTCTGTGACATAAAGATGTGTAAAGAGTGTGATTGGAAAAATTCTTTAGATGAAGCTCTTATTCTTGAAAGGTGCGATTGCGGCCATAACCATTATGTAAGAGGCTATCAGCCAAAGGCTTCAACAGATGAGCTAAAAGGCGCATCCATCCTTTTTCGCTGCACAAAATGCGACGGCTTAAGATATGTAGCCTCAGGCTCTTAGGGCTTTAGCCAAAGCTTTTTCTTCTCGATGTGATTTAAATAGCGCGTTTCAGCAGCGCGCATCTCTTGGCGGTCCTCTTCTTCGATATCGTCATATCCAAGAAGGTGTAGCAAACCGTGAATTAGGTATAGTGTCGTTTCTTTATAGGCATCTTCGCCATGTTTTTTGACATAATCGATCGCTGTTGCCGGGCAGACGAACACATCACCCATGCAGCGATATCCTTCTTCACTTGCGCTATCCATAGGAAATGAGAGGCAGTCGGTAGTGGTAGGGTCGTCGCAGTATTTTTCATGCAGCTTTGCAATGGCTTGGCTATTTACAAAATGAATGGAAACTTCATCAAAGGTTACTTCTGCAATAGCTAAAAAACCCTTCACCAAAGACTTAATAGACCTTGTGCTAATTGGTAGATCGACTTGAGCATTTTCTATTAGAATTTCCATAATTTGCGCTTGTCCAATCAGACAATTTAGCATCTCGAACTGCCGTTTCTAGGAGAATGGGGCTAAAACCGTAGAACATTCTAAAATTCTACGGTTTATAAAAGAATTAAGCCGTTACAGGCGTTTTAGGAAGGCCTTTGACACTTGTTCTCGCTTCATCCCAACGACCGAGTTTGCGTAAAACGTCGATTCTTTCAAAACGCTTCAGTACGTTGCGTTTTTTTGCGCCTTTGTTGGCTTTTCCATAGCTTGCATGTCTAGACATTGTACATCACCTTTAAAATTTACTATATTTGTTATCTAATTTTTGGAATGAAGGCAAGGGCTGCAAGATCGCCTTCGAGGGCATTTGCATGCTCTTTATACCCTTTTGCTAAATTGTCTTTAAGGGCTCCAGTCTTTTTTGCAGGGGCTCTATGTTTTCTTGGGGATTGCGCCCTTCTTTCTGCTTGCTTTGCGATACGTACCATAAGCTTCTCTTGCTCCTTAACAGGGTAAAGTTCATTTGCTGCACATTATACGCATTTACTGAAATTTTTGGCAACCACAATTTCGATGAAAATCTTTATAACATCTTTATTGAAATATGCTAACATCATATTAGTCAATTAAACCTAGAAACGGCAGTTCGAGATGCTAAATTGGCGCAAGATCTTGAATTAGAATCACTTTGCAGTGGGGCGGGACATTCCCGGTTGGTGAAGGACCGCCCCACTGCAAATGATTCTGGTTCAAGAGATTCATGTCAAGTTAGCGTCTCCAACTGCCGTTTTTAGGTTAAACGAGGGAAAAAATGTCAAGACCAGTGTCGCGAGATTCTTTAAGCCGGTGTGAGCCGTCACCCATGTCATACGATGCAATTAGACGCCCAAACGAGCGTCCAAATCAGACAATGAAGACGTCTTTAGATACCCAAGAATCAACGCAAGAAAGGCTCAATAGAGAGATGCTTGAAAGGTTGCGACCAGATAGCAAAACTCTTTCGCACGACACCTTTGTAAGCGTTGTTCAAGTTGGAAAATATTTATTTTTAGCGATCATGTTGCCCCCATATCTCCTCCTTTATGGCATTCCTAAATGGTTTATGATGACGGCAATTCCTGAACTTGCTCTTTTGGTCAAAAGTTTTTTTGTCCAAATCGGTCGCTATATCCAAGAAAGTAGCAATAAAATTGCCGATCTGATGAAAGGCTTAATGCAGCAGATGATTGGCAATTCATTAAAACTTTTATCTCAAAAGTCCAAAAATTTCCATATTATCTTTAAGGAAGCGATCTCCTCGATTTTAAATGGTGTTGCCTTAAAGGTTAAGCTAGGTTTTGTAGCTGCAAAAGAGTTGATAGGAAATATTGTACATCCCATTGCAGATGGACTTTTGCACGCGCTTTACTCTCTTAAAGAGATAGTAAAAAAGATGTTTAATGGGATGAAAAATGTAGCGTCTCCACTTATAGCTGAGTGTTTGAATCCCCTTTCTCAAGTAGTGTCTTCAATGAGAGCATTTATGGGGTCTTTACTCAATGTTAGATCTTTAAAGATCCAAACGGGCTTAAAAACCATGGCAAAAGCTGTAAACAATGCAGCAAAACTTGCAGGAAAGTCTCTTTCAATGGTTCGTCGGCATTTACAAGGTATTTTGGAAGGGGCTGTTAAACGCTCTTTAAAAGGAAAAGAGCAGATATCAAATCTGCAAAAAAAACTGACAAAGCGTTTAAATAAAAGTATTAAGCCTATCCTTCATAAGGTTAAAAATGCTTTTGATCAGGTATATGACCCTATCTCTATTAAAGTTCAAGCAGTGACTCAAATGGTTGCACAAGTTCCTCAAGTAATACTATCTGCAGCTTATTGGCTTATGCCATCCACATTTATTTCAAATTATAAGCGTTTAGGAGGCCTATTTGGCGATGGGCAAAGGGGTAAACGATTTTTTGCCACAATCAAGGCTAGCTTTAATGGAACGGTGAAAGCTTCTAAAGCAATATTATATATTGCCCTTCATCGCGTAGGCTCTTTTTGGCAAACTATTAAGGGCGCCATAAAACGCCTTTTCTTTAGTATCAAGAATTTCTTAATCGAATTTCCCCATCTTGCCATGAGGGCTATTTTGCGTTTATGGACAGTTGCCAAAAAGATAGGGGTTCATTTGCTTTTGGCATTGCAAATTTCTTTTGCGTGTATCCGTGCGTTTTTTTATTTCAGCATGCAGCTAGTTCGCGAGACGGCTTCTCAAATCATTCTCTGGAAATCATAACGTTTATACACAAATTACCTCTTTTGCGGTAATTTGTGTATAGCATAGACAGCGTGGCGTTTTAGGCTAAGCTCTGTTTTGTCCGGGTGTGTATGATCGAGTAAGTCGTAGATAAGATGAAAGGTGTCTAGGTGCAATGGAGCTGTTGGAAGTAGATTGATCAACACGGTTGCCTGATTAATATTTTCCTCTAGTGTCGTGATGGCGATCATCTCTTTAAGTGTTATTTTTTCAAGCTTTTCTTCTTCATGAGCCCTTATGATCGCATGAGGAAGAAAACTTTCCGCAGGAGTTTGCCAAAGGAGATTGTCAATGTAGCTTGCGGCAGTCTCGTTTGGTACCATGATCAAAACCCCGTCCCCTTTAAAAAAGTGGGTATGAACAACGTCAATAATTTGGTTTAATTTAGATCGATTGTCCATTACGCGAAGAATGGAAATTGTAGGAGATGTCGGTTTCATTTTTTTACGTTAAATTCCATAGATATCATCCCGCAGGAGACGATAAATTTAACGGCCTCTTCCACCTTCATGTCAAGATAAATCAGATCTTTTGATGAGCAAGAGATCATAAAGCCACCTGTTGGATTGGGAGAGCCCGGAATAAATACGGATGTCTCTTCAGGACGTGTAAGAGAGTTTTTTTCGTGTAGGGTTTCTTGTGGAACGAGTCCTAAGGTGTAGATCCCTTTGCTTGGAAAGGGGGCAAATACCACATCTGAAAAGGCTTTTCCTTTAGAACTAAAAACCGTATTGACGATCTCTTGGATTTTTTTATAAAGGGTCCTTACGAACGGAATTCTTCCGATCATCCAATCGGCAAGTGAGAGCAATGAATTTGTAATGAAGAGCTTTGCGAAAAATCCCACAAAGCAAAGAAAGCTTGCAATGCAAAATAAAATAATGATCTTGCCAAAAAGATAGAGCATCTGCTCTTTTGAAAAGATAAAAAATGTACCCTCAATTACATTGTAATTGCTTAACGCCCTTTCAACAATATTTTGAAAAGGGGAGGTGAGTAGATCGATAATCCATGCCACAAAAAAAAGTGTTATCGTAAGCGGCAATATAAGGGCAAGACCTGTTAAAAAATTTTTTTTCATTAACTTGAACCCTTAGCAGCTGAGCTTGCTATTATACCGCACGATACTATGTAAGAGAGAGCGTCATCGACTTTCATATCGACATACTTGACATCTTTTTCCCCATAAAACATTAAAAACCCGGACGTTGGATTAGGCGTTGTCGGCACAAATACGGCGGTGAATGTAATCTCTTCTTGATGAGCGTGTAACAATACATTCTTAGATATAAATCCAATAGAAGACAATTCTTTGGAGGGAAAGGGGACTATGGCTACTTGTTTAAAAGCCTTGCTATCTTGTGAAAATAAAGTTTCAATAACGTCTTGGGCTGTTTTATGTACTGTGCCTATGAATGGAATTTTATGGAGGATGGTGTGCCATTTGTTAAGAAAGTAGTGAAAAAGAAACCATCTTCCTATATAGCCAAGAAGCGAGATGGAAAAAAATAAAACAATCAAAATTATGAATTGGCTTAAGAAGCGTTGAACTTGCTCTGCACTTAAGAAAAGAAATCCATAATCTAAAATGTGATTATTATCAAGAATGTTGCCGACCCAGCCAACGAGTGGGTGGGTGAGAAAATCGATCAAAAATAACACGATCATAAGCGTTAAAGTCACAGGCAATACAATCACAAGTCCTGTGAGCAAATATTTTTTCATTAAAATCCTGTTTTTTTACGCGATTTTTTCGTTTGCATCTCTTGAAAAACATCTTTGGCAGAAAGAGGGGCAGGGGTGCGTTTTCCTCTTGTGGGTGGGTTTTCTTCTCTATTTAATTTGCTTTGTGGTTTACTTTGGACTTCTTGCTTAAATTTCCCTTTGACCTTGTTGCGATCTTTTGCCTCTTTTCGATCATGTTTTCTTTTTGATTTTTTATGGTCTCTTTTTTTTCTATGGTCTTGCCTAGATGACTCTTCCATTTCTTCTTCAGGTGGAGAGGAGGGGACTAAGTCCCATTTGGTTTCAAGAGTGATCAAATCAACTGTTTTTAAGAGAACAGTTAACTTATCACCTGCTTTATAAGAGTATCCATTATAGGCACCTTTAAGGCTCATTGTCACTTCGTCGTAGTTAAAGTAGTCATTGTCAAGTTCAGATACATGTAAGTAACCTTCTAGCATGTATTCAATCACTTCAAAATAAATGCCAAAGTTTTTTACGCGCGTCACAATGCCTTCATAAGCTCTAAAGGGCTCTTGTCTTTTGTTTGCGTCGAGCATTCTTAATTTTTTTAATAAGACGACGCTATTTTCAGCTTTTGCACTAATTCTTTCCTTTGCAGAACACTCTTGAGCAAGTTTTTCAAGTGTTTCCTTATCTTCTGTTTCATTGAAGAGGATTCGATGGGCTACAAGATCGACATAGCGTCTTATGGGGCTTGTAAAGTGGCAGTAGTGTGTTAGGTTTAATCCGTAATGGCCGATGTTATCTGATGAATAGATGGCAAGGCGCATTTTGCGGATATAGCTTGTTGCCAAATACTCCCCATAAGGAGTATGCATCGCCTCATCGAAGAGCTTTTGAATTTCCTTAGGCGTAGGTGTTGGAGATAGGGTAAATCCAAATGCCATGGCAAGTAAAGAAAAGTCTTTTAAGTTATCTTCAGAGGGCTTGTCGTGGATCCTATATGTCAAAGCCTTGCCTTCTTTGGCAATGTGCGTTGCCACGACTTCGTTGGCCTTTAACATAAACTCTTCGATGAGCTGATGGGTGATGTCGTAGACGATGTAGTCAGTTCCGGTTGGCACTCCCTTGTCATCGACTAAAACGACAAGTTCTGGCAAGCCAAACTCAACACTACCTCTTTCATAGCGCTTTTTCTTAAGAAGGGCGCACATTTCAACCATTAGATCAAGTGTTTTGGCATGAGGGCTTTCCTTCTTTCCATCTAAAACAGCTTTTGCCTCTTTATAGGTGAACCGTTTAACGCTTTTAATGACGCTTTTTGTCATCCGGTAGTCGATCATATCCCCATTTTTATTAAACTCCATTAGGATTGATACGGTGAGGCGATTGACATTGGGTTTTAAGCTGCATAGATTGGAGGATAGTTCATGAGGGAGCATGGGTAGGCAAAACCCGGGGAAATAGGTGGAGTTGCAACGCATAGCAGCTTCATCATCAAGTGCACTCCCAGGTTTTACATAGAATGAGACATCGGCGATATGTACACCTAAGTGGTAGTGCCCCTTTTTGTCTTTAGAAAGATTAACTGCATCGTCAAAGTCTTTGGCAGTATCTGGGTCAATGGTGATACAGGGGAGGTGGCGAAGATCTTCTCTATTTTTAATTTCTTGTAGAGGAACTCGGTCTCCAAAGGCTTTTGCTTCTTTAAGAGCAATGGCTGGAAATTTTTGTCTAAGCTCAAATTCCTCAAGTGCTGCGGTGATATCGCAAGAAGGATCTGAGATGCTCCCCAGATGTTTTGAAAAGTTGGCAAGTGTCAAACCATCTTTTCCTCCCCATTCCGCAACTTCCATGACGATGCGATCGCCCCTTTTTAGCTCTTCTTTAGTTGACTTAACGCGAATTTTTTGAGAGAAACCAAGAAGTGGGGAAAAAGCGTAGTAGACCTCTTGAGGGCGCACTTCAGTGATAATGCCGGCAAGATGCCTGCGTCCTCTTGAAATAATGGAGACGATTTTGCCCTCCGGTCCCTTATTCGAGATAACATCGCAATTGATAAGGACTTCAACAGTATCGCCATCAACGCCATTCATGGTAAAGGGTTTGGGGATAAAGACGTCGTCCATTTTAGCTTCGTTGACTTTGACGAAGCCAAAGCCTCTAGGGTGAAGACTTAAAGTGCCCGTAAGTGTGTTTTTGGCTTTTAAGTAGCAACAGTAGCGCCCATCTTTTATAATGGCATTATTTTGCTTGACCAATTCATCAAGAGCGTCTTTAAAAATATCTGCGTGTTGGTCTGGAATCCGAAGTCTTAAAATGAATTCTTGAAGTGTTAAAGGGGTATACCCTTTGCCTTGTATGCATTGCTCTGCTGTCTTCATGAGACTTTGCATCAGGCGCATCTCTTTAGCTGTTCTTACTCGGCTTTCTTTTTTTGCCTCTATGACAGCTGTCTGCAGCGTGTCAGTAATCTTTTTTTTAGGGGACTTTTTTTTTACCATCGTGTATATATCTTGTTTCATGTTATATTTTCATTCTAACATAACAACACTAAAACAAGAAATATTAAATTTTATGAAGTACGATCATTCTAAAATTGAGGCTAAGTGGCAAAAATACTGGTTGCAGAATAAGACTTTTAAGTCTGAAGTCGATTTAAGCAAGCCAAAGTATTACGTTCTGGATATGTTTCCCTATCCTTCCGGTTCAGGGCTTCATGTTGGGCACGTCGAAGGATATACTGCAACAGATATTGTGGCGCGGTATAAAAGGCAAAAGGGTTTTAATGTTCTTCATCCTATGGGCTGGGATAGCTTTGGTCTACCTGCAGAGCAGTACGCCATTCGCACTGGAACACACCCGGCCGATACAACTGCTGCAAATATCGATAACTTCAGAAAGCAGCTTCGCTCTCTTGGGTTTAGCTATGACTGGGACCTGGAAGTGGCGACAAGTGACGCTACCTATTATAAGTGGACGCAGTGGATCTTTACAAAGCTGTATGAAAAAGGACTTGCATATGAAGCAGAAGCTATCGTAAACTATTGCCCATTTTTGGGGACAGTGCTTGCTAATGAGGAAGTGGAAGAGGGTAAATCCAAAGAGGGGGGGCATCCGGTTGAAAGAAAACCTCTTAGACAGTGGGTGTTGAAAATCACCGAATACGCAGAGCGATTACTTGAAGATTTAAATTTGCTCGATTGGCCAGAGAGTTTAAAGAAGTTGCAAATTAATTGGATTGGAAAAAGTGAAGGGGCAGAAATTGCATTTAAAATTGCAGGGTGTGATGAGTCAGTCACTGTTTTTACAACGCGAGCAGATACTTTGTTTGGCGCAAGCTTTTTAGTGCTATCGCCTGAGCACCCTTTAGCTAATAAGATTGTATCAGACCAGCAAAGGCCAGCTGTGATTGCTTATCAAAAGATGGCAGCTGCTGAAACAGATCTATTTAGAGCGCAGCTCAATCAAGAAAAAACAGGTGTATTTCTTGGCGCAAACGCCATTAATCCGGTCACAGGTAGACCTATTCCGATTTGGATTGCCGATTATGTTCTCATGAGCTATGGAACAGGGGCAATCATGGCGGTGCCCTCGCATGATGAAAGGGATTTTGCCTTTGCAAAAAAATATGACTTGCCAATTCAAGCTGTGATCTGTCCTAAAGTATCTGAGATACCGTTGCACTATCCCGATATGGCATCTGATAAAGTGAGTGAGCAAGTACTTGCTGGAAATCTTTGCTGGAGAGGAGATGGAGAGTATATAAATTCCTCTCATAATGGCGTATCTCTTAAAGGCTTAAACTTTGAAGAAGCTAAAGTTGCTGTGGTCCGTTTTCTTGAAAGTAAGGGACAAGCCAAGAGAGTGATTTGCTATAAGCTGCGCGATTGGCTATTTTCAAGGCAGCGCTATTGGGGTGAGCCGTTTCCAATACTTCATTACGAAGATGGTTCAAAAAGAGCATTGGAATTAGATGAGCTTCCCTTGACGCCGCCTCAAATGATCGATTTTAAACCGACAGGTGATGGGCAAAGTCCTTTGGCAAGAGTGCGCAATTGGATGGAAGTATTTGATGAAAAAACGGGGAAAAAAGCCCTTCGAGAAAGCAATACGATGCCTCAATGGGCTGGATCTTGCTGGTATTACCTTCGCTTTTGCGATCCGCATAATACAGAAAAAGCTTTTGATGCAGAGGCAGAACAGTATTGGATGCCTGTTGACTTGTATGTAGGAGGCGTTGAACATGCCGTCTTGCACCTTCTTTATTCTAGATTTTGGCATAAAGTGCTTTATGATCTCAAACTCGTTTCAACATTAGAGCCCTTTCAATCCCTTCGCAATCAAGGACTAATTGTTGCAAGGTCATACCAAAAGGGCGGCGGCGGCTATGTCGAGCCTGAAGAGGTGCAAGAAAAGCTTGGCAAATATATTTGGAGTAAAACTGGGGAAGAGCTAAAGAGCCAAGTGGAAAAGATGTCAAAGTCTAAGCTAAATGGAATTACTCCTGATGATATCATCACTGAATATGGAGCCGATGCTTTAAGGCTTTATGAGATGTTCATGGGACCGTTAGAGAAAGAAAAGGTGTGGAATACAGATGCCGTAAGCGGCTGTTATCGCTTCTTATCTAGAGTGTATGACTTGGCTCAATCAGATAAGCTTTCAGATGAAGGGATGAAAGAGGCAACCATTTTATCTGATCGATTAGTGGCAGGCGTTGAAAAGGACTTAGAGCTTTTGCAGTTTAATACAGCGATAGCCAAGATGATGGAGTTTATGAACGACTTTACGAAGTTAAGTGCCTATCCACGATCTGCTGTAAGAGTCTTAGCGCAGCTTTTAATGCCGTTTGCTCCCCATATGGCAGAAGAGGTGTGGCATCTATTAAAAGGACAAGGCGAGCTTTCATACGCCACTTTTCCAAAGTATGCTGAAGCCTCATTATATGATGCGACGATCACTTATGTCGTGCAAGTTAACGGCAAACTCCGCGGGCGCTTTGAATTGCCAAAAGATGAGACCGAAGATAATGTGATGCAGGCTGCAAGGAGCCATCCCGGCATTAGCCGCTTTATCAATGGACACAAGATTGCAAAAGTTGTCTTTGTGCCCAATAAGCTGCTCAATATCGTGATCGCATAAGCAAGAGTTTTAGTACACGTTCACGAAATTAGACATCTTTCGAAACTAGAATCCCGTGCCTCTGCCTGTGCCCGATTGTACTTGATAGGGTCCTTGAGCCATGAAGATAGGGTTTTACGTAGGGTGCTTCGAGTGATCGACACCTCTACTCAATGGGGCATAGTTTGCTTGTTGATTTTTTTTTGCATGGATGGTATCAATAGATTTTTTAACATTGGGGGTGTTTATGCAGAAGAAAGTAAAAATACTTGGAATTGCCGGAAGCTTGCGCAAACAGTCATATAACCGCGAGCTTATAAGAGTTGCTTTGGAAGTAGCCCCAGCTAACTGTACCATCGAAATATTCGATTTAGAGGGGATTCCCATCTACAATCAAGACCATGAAACAAACCTTCCTAAAATTGTCGTAAGTTTTAAGGAAAAAATCCGGCAGGCAGACGCGATTTTAATCGCCACACCCGAATATAATTACTCTTTCCCAGGTGTATTAAAGAATGCAATCGATTGGGGGTCAAGACCCTATGGAGAAAGTGCTTGGAACGATAAAATCGTCGCTGTGATGGGGGCATCTCCAGCTATTCAGGGCACTTCGCGCGCGCAATATCAACTCCGCCAAGTCTTTATCACTCTTAACATGCATGCTCTCAATCAGCCAGAGCTCATGATTGGAGAAGCTCAAAATAAGTTCGATGGAGCTGGTAAGCTGATAGATCCAAAAGCTCGCCAAAAGATTGCCGAACTTGTGGCAGCTCTTGTAGAAGCTGCAAGCGGATGAATAGACAAAAGAAAATCGATCGCTTCAGTTTATTTCTTTGCAGTCCCTATTAACCTAGAAACGGCAGTTGGAGACGCTAACTTGACACAATCTCTTGAACCAGAATCATTTGCAATGGGGTGGTCCTTCACCATTTGGGAATGTCCCACCCCATTGCAAAGTGATTCTAATTCAAGATCTT
>JABDAE010000044.1 GCA_013289325.1 Chlamydiota bacterium | reverse complement strand
ATCCAACCAGCTTGATCTTTCTTCATCAGTTTGCTGTCCATAAAACCAGGAAATACTTCTTTGATAAGAGACTACGTCTTTTAAAAACTGGTTAATAGCAACAGAAAGTAGTTTGTCTTGATCTAAAGCTTGCGTTTGGGCATCGACAAGATCGACAACGCTTGAAGTCCCGGCTGAATAGCGATCTTTTACAATCAGTAAGTTACTTTGCGCTTTCTCAACACCTACTTTTGCAAGTGCAATTCTTGGATAAGAAGACTCCATTCTATGGATACTATCTAAAGTTCTTAGCTCAATCAATTCAGACGCTTGCGTTCTGCTTTGAATGATCTTTTGTAAATCAGCCTCAGCTTGTCTTACGCGATGCACCCGTCCATTTCCATCATAAATTGGGATCGACATCGCCACATTGACAATCCACTGATCTCTTGGAATTCCGATTGCTTTGGCAAAAATCCCCGTATCATTGAGTTGATACCCATACTTAAACTGCGCATAGACTTTAGGCACCACGTTGCTTCTTCTGTTGCGAGCCAGTTGCATATACTGCGCCTCAACTAACCTATCCACGGCCATTAAAGTCGGATCTACTTCTTTTGCATAATCGATGCTAAACTTTGTAAAGCACTTTAAAGCGGAATCAGTTTTGATTTTATCAAGGACATTTGTGTAAAAGAAATTGATACTTTTATCTTCTAAAGTGACCGGTTGTGTAATCCAAGTGGCCATTCCATTTATTGCAAGCACTTGGTTTAAGGCCGATTCGGCCCTTTTAATTAAAGATTCCCCATTTACGATTGAAGATCTTCTTAAGGCGATCTCAACTTCCCATCTAAAAACGTCTTCTCTTCCTGACACCCCAATGCCATAGCGCAAATTGGCAAGCTCTAAATTATCGCGAATGAGTTCAAAGTTTTCTTTTTCGATCCTGTTTATGTCTCTTGCTAACAATAAATCCAAATAGCGATTCGATACATTTTCAATTGTATCTAACCTATTTTGGGCATCATCATAGACTGCCTTTTCTGCGGCTTTACCCGCAATGTAATACCCTGTAATGACGTCGTCATCAAATAAAATTTGCGAGATATCAAATCCAATTAAAGCCACTTTTCCAGGAGGTAAAATTGCATGGGGATCGTCCGTATTAATGTAAAGAGAACTTAAATTAATCTGTGGACGCAGCGCACTTAACACCTTTTCAGGATTTTCCAAAGAGCTTGCAAGATTTGCCTGACTAATCGCAAGTCCCGTATTCCTTTCCAAGGCGATGTCAATCGCCTTGTCAAAAGTCAAAACATCTCCAGGTCTCACTTTATCTTCATTGAGTAATACAGCCTCATCCATCACTTTAATTGTGGGCTCAAAACCGATTTGCTTAGCTGTCAGTAGATTAATCTCTAGACGCCCTTCTAAGGGAAGTATAACGCTTAAATCATTCGGTATTTCCCCTTCCACTACCTGCAAGATATTTAAGGCAGCTCTTCTTGCGATTCGCTGAAGCAATCTTGGGCTCAAACCTCCTAAAACGCCTGTCTTAACATCTGTATGGCCAAGTAGTGAGAATGAAGGGATACGCCTTTGATTAATCCCATTGATCAGTTTCACGTGCTCATCTTCTGCCATTTCCGAAAGAGTTGTCAAATAAACAGCTTCCACATTATTTGACAACTTCTCAAGTGCAAGATCCGCTGTAATGACGGGAATTGGAACGATTTTAAAACCCACCTGTTTTTCTAAAAGAGCAATTGTCGCGCTGGCAAGTTCGGTATCGGCCCTTAAGAAAATCTCATCAAAAAGGACGTGTAACTTTTTAAAGTGAACAAGCTCTTGAAATGCTTTTAAGTCCTTTGAGAGTCCATTGGGAATGACTGTAAAAACAAGATTTGGAACGATTGATTTTCCATTTTTACTAAATGCATCGCCGATAAAATTTTCTTTTTGAATAAATCCGCTAATCACTGGCTTTTTTAAAGTGATTTTAGGAGATGTCGCAAGTTCTGTAATCAATAAGCTTGGTGTCAAAATCAAATCGACAGAAGGGTCTTCTAAGGCATTTTTTAAAACTTGCTCTAGGCGCGCTAAGTCGTAGTTTGCATTAAACTGCGGGGCGTTTTTAAATTCAATTTTGACATCGGATAAATTTAAAGCCTTTAGCTCATGTTGAATCATCTCAAAATATGTGGCAAAAAGACGAGAGTCTCCTTCATGGACAATGGCCACCGTGACGCGATTATTTTTCACTTGAATGGGCTTTGGTACAAAAGGTTTTTGAGAAATCTTCTCGTCAGTTTGATGAGATTTTAATCCATCAGATAATTTCCCATCAATTTTCTCGATCTGCAATTTGAGCGCGTCTTTACAAGCCCCAAAACACAGATTTTTCTCTTTGTCATTTTCGTCTTCCCCCCCTTCTACTCCAGATTGAGTTGCTTTCAGAGTAAAACATGGGGCTAATATAAAAAAAATAACCAAACAGGAACATAAAATAGACCTGCAACGGCTAAATTTTTCAAATAATTTATACACACCCTGATTTTCCATACCAAATCCTAAAAATTCCTGCGAAAACATTCACATTTTAATTTTTTTTTGTCAACTCTCAATCTAAATTTCCAAAAATTTACCCATCACTCCAATTTTTCTTTATTTTTTAGATAATAAAATTTAATGTAAGGGTTTTAACATTTTCTTTGCCTGTAGGATAAAATTGATGAAAATACTTTTAAAAGCATCTTTAGCTTGTGTTGTTTTACAGAGTTTTAGCTTTAGCGTATTGCAAGCAGATCAAAACGATGAGGGTTGTCAAGACTTAAGCCAAGAGCTAAGTGTATTTTACAGCAACTGCTGGAGCAATCCGTACGATAACTCTCAAGCTACTAATTTTTCAAATTGTTGCATGTTTGGCAAAGATAATGAAGGGGTAGGCGCAAGATTTGATGCGTCATTTCTTTACTTATACCCAGAAGTCAGCGGCATTAATCAAAAATTTGTCTGTAAGGATTCAACCGATTGCCATGAGTTAGAGGGCATTCCTTTAAGGTCTCGTTTTAATCCTAATGGTAATTTTGGCTTTAGGTTATTAGCAGGCCTTGATTTCCCATGCGATCGCTTCTCCATTTTTTCCGTTTGGACCCATCAAGCCAATAGTTGCTTAGGCGCATTCTTTAACCAAAAAGGAAAATGGAAGTTTCATTACGACACTGCCGACTTACTCATTGAGTGGAAAAAGCGTCCTGCGACCTGGCTCGTTTTAAATCCATATTTTGGGGCGAGGATCGCTTGGACGAATCAGTTGTTAAGAGTCATTTTACCAACGGGCACATCGCTTCTTCCATTTAATTCGTTCTTTACGAGATATCCTCAGATTGCGCTTCACTACACAGGTGGTGGAGCCTTATTAGGCTGTGAGGCAGAACTGTTTAAAAGCGAATGTGGATCTTGCGGAATATTCTGGGCAAGTGCATCTTTCACAGCGACTGCTCTTTATGGGGTTCAAGAAAAGGAGATTAAACATATCGACTTATTCACCATTTTGTCTCCAAAACAAAAGTGGCGCCAAAACACACATCGCCTATTAGCTGGTATTGAAGCAAGTGGCGCGCTCCATTATGAGGTTGTAGGACTTCGTTTTGGGATTGGTTGTGAATATCATCGCTATTTCAATGCGCAAGGTATTTTTAAGGAAGGCGATTTTGAATTACTTGGCGCCAACCTATCGATTGGCACAAGCTTTTAATTGTTTATTAAATTTTATTGACAAAAACCATTATTAATGTTATTTGAAATAGGGCAGAGTTTATTGCCTGGTGTCACTCAAGATGAAAAATTAATACATGTAGTCACCAGAATAACCCGACAGAGAATGGAAGCAGAAAAAGAGTATAAAGCAAATGAGTTGGAAATTAGCGAAAAGTTTCTTTCCAAAATTACGCTAGCTCCCACGACTGGTCCCTTTGCTGGCTTTACTCGTAGAGTTCGTTCTTTTCTTGACAATTTTTGAATTTTTGCCTAGACTACACCAGACCTCTTGATTATGCAAGAGGTCTACTGGTAAAACTCCCTTAAAAGGCTATAAAAATTTTCAAAAATCTTCATGCGCGACTGATTACCCTTTTTTTCTTTGGTTTATCAAGCGCAATTCCAGTTGTACTTACCGCATCCACCCTTACGATGAGAATGACTGAACTTGGGTACTCTAATACCCTAATTGGCTTATTCTCTATATTCCATCTCCCCTATAGCATGAGGATTTGCTGGGGTCCTATAATCGATAATTTTAAATGCCCCTTTTTCTTTCCTCAAGCAGCCCAAAAACAGGTAACGAGGAGAAGCTGGACTCTGATGAGTTTGATTTTTACCTTTTTATCGATGATAGGACTTGGGGTGGTAGATCCTTTGCACTCCCCCATTGCCTTTGCAACCCTTGTGACTTTATCTTGCCTTTTCACAGGCTGCGTCTACATGGCTGGGCTTGCGTATGAACTCGATAGCCTCGATCAAACTGAGTACCTTGCAGGATCTGCCTCTGTAAATGCCGGATATAGAATTGGACTATTAGTTGGCGGCGCTGGAACTTTGTATCTTGCCTCATATTTTTCTTGGGAAGAGGCCTACATAATGGCAGCAGCATTTATGCTTCTTGGCATTCTTGCCGTTTATTTACAGCAAGAGCCGTATAAAAACCTTCAAAGAGAAGACATCACAATCTATCAATCTTTTACATCGCTTCTTTATCAAGGCCTTAGCTATCCTGTTTACGACTTTCTTAAAAAAAACAATATCTTGAGTCTACTTGCCTTTGTTTTGCTGTATCGCCTTGGCGATGACTTGACCCATAGCTTTCTTTACCCATTTTATTTGCAGATCGGATTTACAAAGACTGAAATTGCGAGTATTGTGAAAATACTTGGCATGGGAGGCACATTATTTGGCGTTCTTTTAGGTGGCACCTTCGGCCGCAAGCTACCTATTGATCGCGCATTGTTGTACTTTGGGGCGTTGCACGCTCTTTCTTACATATTATACATGCGCCTATCAATAGTTGGTTATGATCTTAATCTCTTCTGCGTCACCATCGCTTATGAGCATATCACATCTGGACTTGTCATCACGACCTTTATTGCCTATCTTTGGAAAATCTCATCTCCAAAGCACGCCGCCATGCAATATGCTCTTCTTTGGTCGCTTCTTTCATGTAAACAGGTCGTCATCAATGCAGTAGGCGGCGTTTTAGCTGATACTCTTGAATGGCATATCTTCTTTTTTATCGCTATACTCCTTTTTATTCCAGGACTTGCAATGCTGCAATTGAGGGCTGCCAGATTAAGGGACTGTCCATCAACCTAAAAACGGCAGTTGGAGACGGCAACTTAACGCAATCTCTTGAACCAGAATCATTTGCAATGGGGTGGTCCAACACCCTCTGGGAATGTCCCACCCCATTGCAAAGTGATTCTAATTCAAGATCTTGCATTAATTTGCCATCTCGAACTGCCGTTTCTAGGATCAATAAATTAGCACCCAGAAGATCTGTAATACTTAACACCAAAGTGCCAAAACTTACAGGAAAGAAATAGAAAGATTAGCCCAGCTATTGGTGCTATGATCCCAAGTATCAACGATACGCTATCGCGATGTAGAACCGATGCAATCGGATAGTAGGCAGCGCACCCAATGGGCACAAACACAGTAAAAAAATAGCTGATAAATTTATTGTAAATACTTAACGGGTATTGACCTGTTTCAACGCCCCCATAAGTGACGATATTCATAAATTCAAGCGATTCAAATATCCAAAAAGACAAGGCCCCTTGAATGACAAAAAGCCCATAAAAAAGTGCTGATGTGCTAATAACAGCAAAGGCGATCACAACCGTTTGATATGAAAAAAAGGCAATATGGCTTTGGCTAGCTCCCCAAAGTAAGATGATGAACCCTTGCAAAAATCGACCAAAACGCATCGCTTGAAAGTCACTTGCCGAAACTTGCAATAAGGTGCTGCATGGACGAAGGAGGATGCGATCAAAATCTCCAGACTTTACCAAGCGATGGAAATTATCAAAGGCCTTTGCCGTGCATTCTGCAACGGCAAATCCCATATGTACAACTCCAGAGATGATGGCCACTTCATAAAGGTGCCATCCATTAAGCTCTTTAAAGCGCTCAAATAGAATCCAAATCATGACAATTTGAACGAATGCGCCGATAAAATTGGAAAAAAAGAGCATTAAAAAAGAAGCTCTATGTTGCATTTGCGATCGCATCGAAATGGAAATTAAGCGCATATAGAGCGAAAAATTTGTCAAGTTATCCTCCATGAATCACAAAGCGCTTCATTGCTAAATTAATTAAAAGCCTGCCAAACGCGATTAAAACAGCTGTCCAGATGAGTTGTAATACTAAATAAATAAGTATCTTTTCGCCAGCTATTGCTCCCAAATAGATTCTTACTGGGACGTCGATGATATATCTAAAAGGTTGAAATTCGATAAACAACTGCATCCAATCTGGAAATAAGGGAAGTGGAATGGCAATGCCCGTCAATACTAGCGCGATATGGGGCATCAATCTTTCAATTCCATCGCCTGCAATTGTCCAAAACAATGAGATGATGATCAATGTGGTAATGGCAGAAGATAAAAGAAGGGCATTGACACATGAAAGAGCAAAAGCAATTAAGGAAAATATGGAAAAAGGCATTGGGAGGGTAAAAAATACCCCGATAACGAGAAAAAATGGCAAACTTCTAAGTATTGTTGGAATTATTCGCATGGCAACAGCTCTTGTATACCAGTACCAATAGATATCGATTGGCCTTATCATTTCAATAGCCACTTGACCGCTTCTCACTTGCGCCTCAATTTCCTTATCAAGACTCCATGGGATGAGAGGAAGTAGAGATTGAGAAATCAAGACAAAAGCGATCGCAGTCTCAAGTGTAATGGGAGGCACATCCTTTGCTTGAGCGTAAAAAGCTTCTAGAATCATGATTTTTAAAATGCCCCAAAAAATTTGGGTTACAACTCCTGCTATTGCTGCGGCTTTATACTGAAAAAGAATGGACAGCCTAGCTTTAAGGATAGCGATATAAGGAGATGCGATCCCGATCATACATTTACGCCGCGATAAAGTTTTGCGATGATCTCTTCAATTGATGGATTTTCAACAAATAAATCTGTGATCGCATGATCTTTAGTCACGCGGCTAATAAGATCTGCTGTATTGCACTCTGTTGGATTATAGCTTAAAGTCACTTTGTGTCCCTCTTGCTTAATCACTTTTGCTTGTATATCTGAAACCCTATCGCGCTCACGTTTTAAATCTACGATAAGCCTTCTTTCAGGAAGAAGCCTTTTCCTTAAGTCGGCTAAACTGCCGTCTAGATAAACTTGTCCCTCATTTAAGATTAAAACCCTTTTGCATAATGACTCTATATCATCCATGTCATGAGTTGTTAAGATGATGGTCACTTTTTGCTCTTCATTTAAACAGCGAATAAAATCTCTTAAGGCAAGTTTACTCGAAGCATCAAGACCAATCGTCGGTTCATCTAGGAAAAGAATCTTTGGTGAGTGAATTAGGGCTGCAGCAATATCACATCTCATCCTTTGCCCAAGGCTTAATTGGCGCACTGGGACATGGCATAGCTTTGAAAGCTCTAATACCTCGATAAGAGTGTTTAACTGCCTTTTATAATCGGCATCTTGCACGCGATAAATTTCTTTTAAAAGCTCAAAAGAATCAATGACCGGTAAATCCCACCAAAGTTGCGTGCGCTGCCCAAAGACGACGCCAAGGTGCTTAACCGTTTCAACGCGGTGCTCCCAAGGGGTTTTTCCAAGAACAGTCACGCTTCCCATATCCGGGACCAAGATGCCAGAAAGAATTTTAACTGTTGTGCTTTTTCCAGCGCCATTTGGCCCTATATACCCAAAAAGCTCTCCATCAGCTACCTCAAATGAGATCCCTTTGAGAGCTTCTTTGATCTCATATTCCCTTTTGAAAAGGGAAAGAGCAGAATGCAAAATCCCTTTCTTTCCTTTAGGAATATAAAAAGACTTTGTCAAGTTTTTTACAGAAATGACCATATACCCAATTTATTAATAGACTTTTATCACACCGTTTGATATAAATTTAATCAACCTTCACTTATGAGGAAATAACGATGAATAAATTAATATACAAATTGATGCTGTTTCCAATTGCTGGCTTTTGCCTACTATCGACCCATTTAAGTGCAGCTCTTCCCCCATTTTATCAAAGCTTAAAAGAATATAAAGCCTTGATTAATGGGAACGAATTGCCTATGCACTTAGATCCATCCGATTTAATCACCGACATCACAAGAAATGACGATGTTTTTATCGTCACAACATCAAAACACCAATTAAAAGTTGATGTCGTGTACGATCCTCCGGAGCACCAAGGATTTGTAGGTCCTGCGCGTTTTCATCTAGTATTTCATGAAAGAGAAGCTCTTTCCGAAAGCTAAAATTACATGCCGAACATGCCGAGTTTACCAAGTGGTGAGCCGCCCGGCATGTTTGGCAATTGCGATTGCTCCTGGACTTTAGCTTTTGCATCTTTAAAAGCTGCTTTAATTAAATCTTGAAGCCCTTCTACATCTTCTGGATCGATACATTCTGGCTTAATGACAACAGATTTTACATCAAAATCGCCACTTAACGTCACTGTGACAAGACCACTGCCGGCACTTCCAGTGACTTCAGTGTGTTCAAGTTTGTCTTGCATTTGACTAAACTGCTGTTGCAGCATTTTAGCTTGTTTCTTTTTTTTGGAAAATCCTGTGCCCATATTCTAAATTCCTTTATTTGACCTCTTGCATAATTACATTTGCTTGCTAAAATTGCACTTTTTGGCGAATGAATTGCTATTTTATTTTTTACGAATCGTTCCCTCAAGTTCAACGGCAGCAAATTGTAAAATTGTATCATAGCGGTGCTGCGGGTTCTTTGGCGGATGAGAGGGGGTTATGCTCGCCGAAGGGGCAATCGCATCCGCAACAATTGTTTTTTTTCCAAGATCTGCTTGCGACGGTGTCGGATCTTCGGCAATGACGCCATTAAACACCTCTTCAGGCTTTGAAACTTTCACATCAGGAGGCGTTGCAGCTTGCTTTTCTTGTGGAGCTGGCGCGCTAATTTTTACTGGAGTTGCATGCAAAATATGCGTATCGCTCAGATTGCCATTTGATAATGGAGACACCCCTTCTTTTATTTGAATCGAATTTTCAAGTTCGATGAGTTTTTTAACCAAAAATTCAATCGGCACCCTTTGGTGAGTGCGCATGATCTTAATTAAAAGACTTTCAAGAGAGACGCGCCCTGAAAGTTGAGAGCGCATCTGATTTTGACATTCTAGCCCCAACTCAATAATTAAAAGAAGCTGCTCTTGAGTATAAAGCCTGGAAGAAGATTCGTAGCGAGCTTTCTCTCTTTCTGCAATGGCCATATATGACGATAGCGAACTTGATACCTTAAGCAATAGAAGCGTGCGGAAATGTTCGATTAACCCTTGTAAAAAGTGGGAAAGATCTTTGCCTTGGGAAAAAATCGTGTTAACCACATCAAAAGCCACTGCATAGCGCTCACTTTTTCCAGCTTCATCGAGCATGAAAAACGTCTCTTTGGGCATGACACCAAGAACATCGCTCACAATTTGAACATCAATTTTTCCACTATTGAAGGCGATAATTTGATCAAGTAGCGATTCGGCGTCGCGAAATGCTCCATCGGCCCTATCTGCTAGCATAAAAAGTGCTTCTTCCTCGATTACAATCCCCTGATCTAATGTGATTATCTTAAGCTTTTCTACAATTTTATCAAAGGGGATTCTGTTTAAATTAAACCGCTGGCAACGGCTTAAAATGGTGGGAAGAACTTTGTGTGGCTCTGTCGTTGCAAAAATAAATAATACTTTCTCTGGTGGCTCCTCAAGCGTCTTTAATAATGCATTAAATGCCTCTTTTGTGAGCATATGCACTTCATCGATGATGTAGATCTTGTGCTTGCCGCAAGAAGAGGCGTAAGCGACCGTATCATTGATTTGCCTGACATCATCAATTCCCCTATTAGAGGCGCCATCAATTTCTAAGACATCAAGACTTGACCCTGCCGCAATTTCTCGGCACGAGGCACATTGATTGCACGGCTCTTGGGAAGAATTTGGGTTTAAGCAATTAATCGCTTTAGCAAAGACTCGCGCAAGTGTCGTCTTGCCAGTGCCCCTTGAGCCGCAAAAAAGATAGGCATGCGCTATGCGCCCATTCTTGATGGCATTTTTTAGCGTCACAACAATAGCATCTTGTCCCAGCACTTCGTTAAATGACTGAGGGCGATACTTTCTTGCGATAACTTGATAGCTTTTCGTCATTAGCATGATATACTAAAAGGGGTTCTTAAGTTGAACCTAAATCCGGCAGTTGGAGACGGCAACTTAACGCAATCTCTTGAACCAGAATCATTTGCAATGGGGTGGTCCTTCACCGTTTGGGAATGTCCCACCCCATTGCAAAGTGATTCTGGTTCAAGATCTTGCATTAATTTGCCATCTCGAACTGCCGGATCTAGGTTGAATGAGATAAGAGTAACACAACCAGTGAATTCTTGACAAATTCACATAGCAGGATGCAGCAGTTCCTTGTGAACGCGTACCAGCAAGGCATCTAAAATTCTGTTTTCTTTTAATCTTTAAGCAAATAAACTACTGGCTGGAAAGCTGTCGTCTTTACAGTTTTTCAAGCTCTCTTAAAATTGATGGAGAAAACTTATGAGTATTCAGATTGCACCGGGTGTTTTTGATATCCTCCCCCTTAGTTCAAGCGAAGATTGGAGAGCAAGTCACCTTTGGCAATATGTAGAAGCAGTCATAAGAAAAACAGCGCGCGAATACGGCTATCAAGAGATGCGCACTCCCCTCTTTGAAAGAACAGAATTATTTCAACGCAGCGTTGGGGAAGATACCGATATTGTCTCTAAAGAGATGTACACTTTCCTCGATAAAGGCAATCGATCGATGTCATTAAGGCCAGAAGGCACAGCGCCTGCGATGCGCTCGATCATAGAAAATAATTTATCCCAAACTTGCCCGCACGAGAAATTCTTCTACATAGGCCCGATGTTTCGCTACGAGCGCTCGCAAGCGGGTCGCTATCGCCAGCACAACCAATTTGGCGCTGAAGCCATTGGAAATGGCAGCCCAGAGCAAGATGTAGAGCTTATCGATCTTCTTTACACCCTTTATCAAAGGCTTGGATTAAAACACCTTCAAGTGTATATTAACTCCATCGGAGATAGTACAAGTCGCCTCACCTTTAAAGAAAAACTAAAAGAGTATTTCTCTAACCACTATAATTCCTTATCAGAAGATAGTAAAGTGCGCTTAGAGAAAAATCCCCTTCGCATTTTAGATTCTAAAGATCCAGGAGATATCAAAATCAACGCAAATGCCCCTTCAATTTTGGATGACTTAAGTCCAGAATCAAAAGAGCACTTTGAAACAGTGAAACGGTTGCTTTTGCAACTAAATATCCCCTTCATTGTCAATCCCATGTTAGTACGAGGTCTTGACTATTATAACAAGACTGTCTTCGAAGTCACTGCTGGAGAGCTCGGCGCGCAAAATAGCGTTGCAGGTGGAGGAAGATACGATGGCTTACTCAAATCACTTGGAGGACCAGACATTCCTTCAGCTGGTTTTGGCACTGGAATTGAAAGAGTGATTCAGACGATGATTAAGCAACAAGTTGCCCTTCCATCTCCTCATGCCCCAGATGTGTCGTTAATTGCCATGGGGCAAGAGGCCAAAACGCTTAGCTTTTCACTTTTACACGATTTGCGTTGCCAAGGCATCTCTACCCATATGGACTTTGGGTCCAAAAAACTTGGCAAGGCGATGCAGCAGGCCAATCAACTCCACGCAAAGTATGCCGTCGTCATCGGCGATGAGGAGATAGCCACACAAACTGTGCAACTGAAAAATATGGACACGGGAGAGACGCGCTTAGTCCAGCTAAGCGATCTTGGGGCAGCAATAAAAGCACAAAGCGCAGCGCCTTGCAAAGGAGCGCTTCATGTTTGACTACAGAAGGTCTCACACTTGCGCAGCTTTAAGAAAAACCGATATCGGAGAAAATGTCACGCTGTCAGGCTGGGTGGATAGAAGACGCGATCATGGCGGATTTATCTTTATCGATTTACGAGATCGCTTTGGGATCACGCAACTTGTCATCAACCCGCAAAAAAATGCAAAAGCCCATGAATTAGCAGAAAAACTCAGGTCTGAGTGGGTGATTTCTATCAAAGGTAAGGTGATCTCAAGAGCCCCTGGGATGGCAAATCCAAAAATTGATACAGGCGATATTGAAATCGACGTATTGGATCTTCAGGTATTGTCTAAAGCCAAAACGCCCCCCTTTTCCATCTGCGATGAGTCAATCGATGTCAATGAAGAGCTGCGTTTAAAATATCGCTACCTCGATATCAGAAGAGGAGAAGTTGCGAAAAAGCTGATCACAAGGCATAAGGCAATGCTTGCGACAAGACAGTTTTTAGATAGTGTCGGCTTTATTGAGATCACAACACCGATCCTTGGAAAATCTACACCTGAGGGCGCAAGGGATTATCTTGTCCCTTCAAGAGTTCATCCTGAAAATTTTTATGCACTTCCTCAATCGCCACAAATATATAAGCAGTTGCTCATGGTCGCCGGGATGGACCGCTACTTTCAAATTGCGCAGTGCTTTCGCGATGAAGACTTAAGAGCCGATAGACAACCTGAATTTACGCAAATTGACATGGAGATAAGCTTTGGCCATCCTACAGATCTCATGCAAATCGTAGAAAAACTTGTAGCCATCTTATTTAAAGAGTGTAATGGCCTAAATATTGCCACCCCATTTCGCCATATCCCCCATTGCGTCTGTATGGATAGATATGGGTGTGATCGGCCAGATCTTCGCTTTGACATGGAACTTGTTCAAATCAACGACATTGCAAAGAAAACGACATTTTCTATATTTTTAGATCAACTTAATGCAAATGGATTGATTAAAGCTCTCACAGTAAAAGGAGGAGCTGATATTTCTAGAAAAGGAATTGAGGAATACACAGAATTTGTACAGCGCCTTGGAATAAAGGGACTTGCTTGGCTTAAGATGCAAGATGGGGTCTTAACGTCAAGCATTGCCAAGTACTTTCCAGATGAGGTGCAACAAGAGCTTATCAAGAAAACAAACGCAGAAGATGGGGACCTTATCTTCATGATTGCAGATCAAGCATCTAAGACGAACCAAGGGCTTGATCACTTAAGGCGCCGCATCGCAAAAGATCGCCATTTGATCGACCAAAAACGCTGCGAATTTTTATGGGTCACTGATTTTCCTTTGTTCAATTGGGACAATGATAACCAAAGACTTGCAAGTGAACACCACCCTTTTACCTCACCTCATCCAGAGGACATTGATCTCATCGATACCGATCCTTTAAAAATGAGATCATCAGGTTACGACTTAGTCCTCAATGGATATGAAATTGGAGGAGGCTCTCAGCGCATTCATAATGGGGATTTGCAGAAAAAGATCTTTGAAAAGCTAAATCTAACTGAAGAGCAGCTAAAGACTAATTTTGGATTTTTTATTGAGGCATTAAGTTACGGCACTCCTCCACATCTAGGCCTAGCTCTTGGCCTTGATCGCCTCATCATGATTTTAACAGAAACCGATAACATACGAGATGTGATCGCATTTCCAAAGACACAACGCGCAAGCGATCTGATGATGGATTGCCCATCCACTGTGAGTCACACTCAACTTAAAGAACTTCATATTTCAACCGATGTGCCAGAAGCCATCTATTTCTAAATCTTTTAAAAATGTTTAAGGAGAAACCAAACATGCAAAAGAAAAATCATATTCTGCTAGCTGTGGCGACATTTTCAACGCTTTTCAGCTCTGCAGTAACGTCAGCAGAAAGTCCTCGTGACAAGCTTGCTGAAACACAAACGAAAGTCGCAAAGAGCGAGGGGTTTGATGCTGAGAAGGCAGATGATTCCCAAGAAGTCGACATTAAAAAAGTCTCCCAAGCTCTTGGTAACTTTATCGGCCGCAATCTAAAGGCTCCCGGCATCACTTTTGATACAGAAAGTATAATCGTCGGGATCCGCGAAGGATCAGAAGGCAAGCCATCGCCTCTTAGCGATGAAGCGTATGAGCAGGCGATGACGACACTGCAGCAAAAGGCAGTTCATGTACTTGCTGATACAAACCTTCAAGCAGCAGACAAATTCATGAAGGAAAATAAAGATGCAAAAGGCGTTGTAGAAATCGTTCCTCTTAAGCTGCAATACCAGATTTTAACGGAAGGCAACGGACCTGTCGTGCCAGCTAATGGCACACCGCTCATTAATTACACCGGTAAATACAGCGATGGCTCAGTATTTGGGTGTTCAGAAGGAGCAGGGGGCCCTATTGCAGTGCCGATCGATCAGACGATTCCTGGATTTAGCAAAGGGATCGCGGGAATGAAAGAAGGGGAAAAAAGACGCCTTTTCATCCACCCAGAATTTGGCTATGGAACATCTGGTCAACTCCCTCCTAACTCATTGCTTATTTTTGACATTGAAGTTGTAAAAGCAACAGCTCCTGCTAAGGATTTGGCAGATCAAGATATGATGATGATGGAAGAAGATGATATCGTCATCACAAAAGAAGTTGCGCCCGTTGCAACAGACAAAAAAGCAGCAGATAACAAAGCAGCTGATACAAAAGTATCCCCTACTGCGACAAAACCTGCCGCAAAATAAGGCAAAGTCATAACCAATTGCGAAAAACGTTCACGTTTTTCGCAATTGGCTTTCCATTCTTTATGCGCATCACTATTTTTCACCACAAAATCATAAAATTTCTTTTTTCTGCACTTGTCATTATATTAGTGGGCGCATCTGCTGCGATTTACTTTACAATGAGAGCGAGTTTACCGACTGTAAGGGGCAAAATAAAGGTTGATCATCTTAAGGCTAAGGTCATAGTAGAAAGAGATGCCCTCGGCATTCCAACCATCAATGCAGATAACCGTGAAGATGTCGCTTTTGCTTTAGGCTTTATCCATGCACAAGATCGCTTTTTTCAAATGGATCTTTTAAGAAGGTCAGCTGCAGGAGAGCTCTCAGAACTGTTTGGCCCAAAAGCTGTTGATGCCGATAAGGCTAAAAGATTGCACCGCTTCCGCTTTCTATCAAAGCAAATTTTAAAAAGCCTCTCCCCTGAAAAACTTGCTATTATCAGGGCATATACCGCGGGCGTTAACCAAGGATTAAATGCACTAAGCGCTTGGCCCGTTGAATATCTTCTCCTATTGCAGGGGCCATCACCATGGCTTCTTGAAGACACCTTACTTGTTAGCTACGCCCTGTTTTTTGAATTGCAAGATTCAAATGGCGATCTGGATTTGGCGCGCGGTTATATGAAAAATACATTGCCATCTGACGTATACGATTTTTTAATTAATAATGGGTCTAAGTGGGACTCAACGCTTGATCACACCAAATTGCCAATTCTTCCAATTCCAGATGAGAAGTCCTTTGCCTATGTCAGCAAAGGCAAACACAGAATAAGTCAAGAAGCCATTGATCATACCGATCTTGGAGGCAGCAACAGTTGGGTGGCAGCTTATGATAATAAAGCCACTCTTGCTTGCGATATGCATCTTAGGCTAACAGTGCCCAACATCTGGTATCGCGCATCCTTCATCTACAAAAACGAGCGAAAAAGCATTACAAAAATATATGGGGCCACATTTCCCGGCATTCCCTTTATGATCGTCGGAAGCAACACAAAAATCGCATGGGGTTTTACAAATGCATTCGTCGATACGACAGATCTTATCATTTTGGAAAACGATGAAAAAGATCCAAATCTCTACCTTACAAAAGAGGGACCAAAATCAATTGAAAAAACGCTTGAGCGCATTTACGTCAAAGGACAATATCCCATTGATTTTGTGATCGAATCGACCCTCTATGGTCCCATCATCGATCATCTCTATTTTAAAAAGCGCTTAGCGCTGCAATGGATTGCCCACAACAAGGAAGCACTTAATCTCAATCTATTTGCTTTAGAGGAGATAGAAAGTGTAGAAAGTGCTTTGAAAATTGCAGCAGATGTGGGTGTTCCGGTGCTTAACTTCATGATTGCCGACCATAAAGGGCATATTGGATGGACGCTGCTTGGAAAAGTGCCAAAAAGAGCGGGCTATGATGGTACCTATCCTGTATCTTTTAACGACGGGACAAAAAAATGGCTGGGGTTAAAAGATTTTCGTGAATATCCATTCCTTTACGATTCGCAAGAGGCCTATTTATGGACCGCTAACAATCGACAAATGGGAGGCAAGTGGGAGGATTTTTTTGGAAAAAGCGGCTATCGCAATGGCATTCGAGGCTTTCAAATTGAGCAAGCGCTGAGTCAAAATAAAGAATTCACAGAAAAGGATCATTTAGCCATTCAGTTAGACATAAAGGCAATTTTTTTTCGCCGTTGGCAAAGCCTAATGCTCCGCGAGCTGCAAAAAGGGCAAGGTAATCCTCAACGTGACGCTCTTAAGGAGACTGTTGAAAATTGGGATGGGACGTGCGATAAACTTTCTACTGGTTACTATTGGACTCGGGCCTTTCGCGAAAGTGTTGTAAAAAAAACTTTAGGTAAATTGCTTGCGCCATGCTACGCTGCAAATCCCAAATTTACATATGCAGGCCTTGACTTTGAAGAGCCGGTATGGATGATAGCAAGTGAGCAACCCCTCTATTTAAAGGCCCCCCAATTTGCGACGTGGAATGAGGAATTATTAGATATCGTCGATGATATAATCAGCAAAGCACCGTTGCAGAAAATAAAGACGATGACTTGGGGAGAGCGCAATATTCTCAATCTACAACACCCGATCAGTAAGGCAATAAGTTTTCTTGCCCCCCTCTTTGACATGCCAAAGGTTCAGCTATCTGGAGATACGTATGTACCCAGGGTAAGTGGTCCATCAGAGGGGGCTTCACAAAGACTTATCGTAACTCCCGGCCAAGAAGAAAATGGGATTTTTCATGCCCCGTGCGGCCAATCGGGTCATCCCCTTTCCCCACACTACCGCGATGGAGAGTCTGCCTGGCTTGAAGGGCTTGCAACGCCTTTTCTTCCGAGTCAACCTATCAACAGGTTGATTTTAGAATCAAAGTGAGGCTATCTAGCCC
Organism: Chlamydiota bacterium; assembly: GCA_013289325.1. Classification (GTDB taxonomy): domain Bacteria; phylum Chlamydiota; class Chlamydiia; order Chlamydiales; family Parachlamydiaceae; genus JABDAE01. The sequence continues at coordinate 3,817 of JABDAE010000044.1, read as the reverse complement.
GAGTTTTCTAGTTAAGTTTCAACATCTTAACCACTGCTGAGGCTTTTTCTTCAGGCGGCGTTTGATCGTTTCTCTGAAAGACTTGAAACTTCACTTTCACCTTAGCATTTTCCAAAGCTCTTTCATATTCAATTGCAGCATCATAAAAGGCTTGTGCGATTATGTGCGGCTCATTGCCAAACATACCGAGGCCCATGCCTACAGCCTTTAATTCGACGGGCTTGCCTGTATCGCGATTGAGTTTTAAGGCAGCTTCAAACTGTGCTCTATAGCTATGAAGAGCGACAAGATATTGGATTTCTCGTTTTTGCTCTTCCGTTTGTCCCCCTAAATCATACCTTCCAAAAGCCGCTGCTGAAACGAAAACTTGGTACACTTTATTTGTGCCGGCATTTTCTGGAACTGCTCCAACGTAAGGCACCCGGATTCTTGCGCCTTTTACTTTCAATTCTTCGGTGAGACGAGCTGCTTGTTCTTTACTAGTAGGGGTTAAGTAACCACCTTGCACAGCTGTTTTTGTCTCTTCACTTAAGATATGAATGGCGTAATTAACTCCCCGATGAGCCCCTAAATTGATGAGTTCAAGAATTTCATCAGAATTAGTGAGTTGCGCAGCCGGCCCTTGCGTTCCATCCGCTTCATAGGCAAAACGTACAATACCAGGTGAAACTAATGTTCTTAATTGCGATTCAGCGCCGTTGAGCTGACTTGCGGCAACAACTGCGGTCACGACATCGGTTTTCTCGCTTGCTTCTTTTATGGTGCGTGCAACGCCCCTTGTTATCTCCATTGAGAAAACATTCTGATTTAAGGTATTTACGATGTGAGTTTCGTTCTCAATCTCATCATCTGTCCAGAACTTAATCGTGTGGACCTCTCTTAAAGTAGGGGTTACAACTTGATAGTCTCCCCCAACCTTTCCTAAATCTTCCTTAAGAAAATTTTGTGCATTGCGATGCGCTTCTAATTGAGCGTCATAGGGAGTTGCATTGTAGTTATTCTCCATTTCTTTTGTCTCTGCAGTCGCCTTTTGGACTAGTGCTTCTGCGTCTGCTTTTGACAACTGAGGTTGCGAAGGACTCGCAGGAGCATCGGCTAAAGCAGCAGCTGGCCCCTTGCTTTGATCAACTTGCACACCGCTATTATAACGACTCTTTAGGTGCGTTTCAACATCATCTAAATCACTTTTAGGAAAGATATACCTTTCCCCCTTTCTTTGAAATGCTAAATGACCATCAGGCCCCATGGCTAAATACGTTCCTTTATACCTTCCATTTTCGTCCTTTGTTTTGTTCTGGTAATCAAAAGCGCTCTGCACGGCAACCCCATCTTTTACTCTTGCGATCACAAAGATTTCAGTGCCAGCTTCAAAGAATTCTATGGAGTCATGATCTGGATGATCTTTGAACCACTTGTCTAAAAGAGAAATTGCAGGATGATGATATAATTGATCAGGTGTTCCAACCGAACCACGAGGTGGGGCTACGGGTTTAGGTTTCGGTTGACTTACCTCCTGATGCATACTCTCTATTATCGCTATTGCACTATCTACAGCTTTTTCACTTCCCTGTTGTCTTAAGCCCTTGATATTTGTTTTTAATTGATCTAATGTCTCTCCAATACCATCTAAACCCATACGACTTCCCCCTTGCATGTGGAAGGTCTCAAAGGCAGTGTTCATGATTTTTGCAGTAATCTTAGTTGAACCAAGCTTTTCCATTTCTTTTATAGCATTATCTCTTGGTGCTCCTGCTGGAATTCCCTCTAAAAACGCATCCCGAAACGCTGCAAATGCAGTTTCTCTACTTGTAACGTGACCATAATTTCCTGAAGACATATAACCTCCATTTTTTCAATATAATTTTTGTAAATACAATTAATTGAGTCTATTACAAAAAAACTCCTGATTCGCGTCTTTTGCAAAAGTCTATAACATCTATATTTATATTAATTTAATAAACAAAAAAAAGCAACAAACAAAATTTTTGCTGAATATTCAGGAACTAAATTTCCTAAACAAGAACGAGGTCCGGCAGCTACCCTAGCTATACTAGTCATGAGCTTTACGTTTCTTGAGGCTGTACGCCCTGGCTATTTTGATCTTTGGGCTCGTTTGCCACCATTTGACCATGCATATAATATCCATGACCATGACCATCTTGTCCCATCATCATCGGATGCATTGTTTGAGCCGTCATAGGCATGCCAACCATACCCGGTTGCATACCATTCATACCTGGATGGTATGAGCCCATATATTGGCCATAATGCATTTGCGACGTATCCATTTCCCCGTCACTATATTGATATTGCGCGGGATACCACAACATTTGCTGGGCTTGAAACCCCTGATACTGCATCGCTACTTGAGAACGTCGAAGTTGCTCGTTTTCCCATTCAAGTTTCTCGTGTTTCTCTTTAAGTTTATCATGTTTTTCTTGAAGCGCGTCAAATCTAATTCCGAGTCGACCTTTATCAGATACAAGTCGCATTTTTTCTTCTTCCAGGGCTGCCCTAGCGGATTTTTCCTTCTCAAGCTCACCCCCAATAATTGCTAGTTTACCTCTGTAAAACTCAACTTCTACATGGTTACTCTGAGATGGAGTTGCACTTGCGCCATATGTAGGACTGGATTGCTCCGCCCACGTCTTTTCTTTGTGTTGGAATATAACAATTTGCGTTTCTAATTGTACAATTTTTGATCTTAACTCTGAGATGGTTATCTTACTCTGACACTCTAGTTTAGTGTATGCCTCTTTTCCATTAGCCATTTCCCTTTGCCAGATGAGTTTATTTACACTGTAATCTTTCTGGGCTTGTGCGTAATCTTTCTGGGCTTGTGCAAGTCGTTCATTTGCTGCTTGAAGTTCAGCTTTATGCTCAGCAAGTTCCCCTTTTAGCCTATCCCGTGTCGCTTTTTGACTGGCCCGATACCTTTTTCTACTTGCACTTTGGCGCGCTCTCGTGCCTTCATCTTCAGAATCGGCGTAATTGTTAGCCCTTGCCACTTGTCGCTGTTGCTGTCTTGTTTCTTGATTCCTTGCTTCTTGAACAGGAGCTGCTGGGGCGGGAGCTGCTTGATTAGATGTGGCGGGCGCCCTAGCAGCCGCTGCTGCAGGTTGTAGTGCTACAGGTCTTGCGGAGGCAACTGTTGCAAAACCCTTTTGTGGTTGAACTAAACTCTCTACAGCTTTTGGATTTGGCGCCGTATTATTTGATTGAGAAGATGACTCTTGTAACTTCGCCACAGCTTCTCTGACTTCCCTTGCAGCCATTTCTTGCCATGTTTCATTATGGGCCTCCTTATCCTTTACCTCACTGTTATTTAACGCACCATGAGTCACCTTATCTGGATTGACTATGCGATCAATAAACTTAAGCTTCTTAGTATAATTTGGCACTAGATAAAGCTTATCCAAATCCTCATTCCTTTTAGGAAATTTATTATCTCGTATTAGTATTAAGGCATTTAAGAACAATGGCTTTAGATTCGCCTGATTCTGAGCGCGTGTCACAAGTTCCCGTAAATCACGTGTCACAAGTTTCCGTAAATCAGTAGTAACAGTCTTGTTGCCAGTATAAACATGTGCCGTTCCCGATCCAGATACAGATGATGCGCTCATGATAAAACCTTCTTTTTAAATATATCTATTAAAGATAATTAGTAATGAAAACGGATTATACATTTTTTTTACATGTTAATCAACTACTTTTTCGCTAGAAATTATTTCTTATTATTTTTTTTCTTGCCACGAACCAGGGTTTTTTCATTAAAAATACAAAACCTTAAAACATCTCTTGATGATGATTCAAAGTA
>JABDAE010000043.1 GCA_013289325.1 Chlamydiota bacterium | reverse complement strand
ATCAGTACTATGCGAGTCGGGGGATAAGGAAGAATAGATTTATTATTCGAAATTTGCCGGCTTTGTTCTCAACATAAAGGAAGGAACTCCAAAATGCTCAAACACTTAATAGGCCTTATTTCTGGCATGACATGCATTTTTTTTGCTACTTGTCATGCAAATCCAGCTGTCCTAAAAACGCCCGCTCAAGATCATAAATTAATCCAAAATTGTGAAATTGACTTAGCGAAATTAAATCAAATTATACCGGATTCATATCCTGAAGTTTATAATATAAATCCACTTCTACCCTTTGATCCACATGGATGGTTTCGCCATGCGTCAAATTTTAAACAATCGTTTGCTACAACGCGTATTAAGATAGCTATAGAAGTTGGTAGCTGGCTTGGGAAATCCGCCCGCTTTATTGCCAACCACTTGCCTGAAGGAAGTATCCTTCTTGCTATCGACACCTGGCGTGGTTCAGAGGAGCACCAAGCAGAAGCCCGTTGTTTTCACATGCCGATTGATCAGTTATTTGCACAATTTTTATCTAATGTTGTACATGCAAATCTTCAAAATAAAATCATTCCCATCAGAATGCCTAGCATCGAGGCAGCAGCCAGGTTGGCAGACCTCAATTTCAAAGCCGATTTCATTTACATTGACGCAGCTCATGATTACGAATCAGTTACCCAAGACTTATGCGCATGGTACCCATATTTGAACAAAGGGGGTGTCTTTTGTGGAGATGATTGGAAGTGGCCAGGTGTTAGCCGAGCTGTAAAAGACTTCGCAAAGGATAACCACCTCAATATTACGGTGACCAATACGACTGGTTGGGTGTTATCCGAACTTTGAACAATTAATCAAGCAAACGAAGAGGGGTAGGTTCCAATTGTGTATGGTGCTATCCGAATTTATCGATTGTCACATGCTCGGTCAGCCAAAAGGGTCGGCTAACATGTGATGGTCGATCTCCACTTATTGAGGCTTTTGTAAAACCCCTCACCTGTTACTTATACCGAAAGTGTTTCAAAATTTGTTTTTTTGCAAAGAGAAAAATCCAAATTTTCCAGGATTCAGGTGGCTTGAGTATAGGTTAAAATTAATAAGGAACTTCGATATGAACAAATACCTAATAAGTCTTATTTTTTGTGCTACATGTTTTCTTTTTGCTACTTGCCATTCGAATTCCGCTGTCCTGACAACACAAGTTCAAGATCATAAACTCAGCCAAAATGGCTACGTGTTATCCGAACGTAAGAAGTATTTATCAAGCACATTAGAAATATGCAAAAACGATCCGAATGCCATTTGTAAATATATTGTAAACCCATTTATGGGATATTATATCTCAGATCAATATATTGGTGATGATTATGAACGAAGTAAAGGGTATAAGGTCGGGCTTCCAGAGCCCGATGGTATTAATATTTTGAAATCTGGATTTAAGCATGTTCAATTTTTAGATGTGATATACGTTCAGGTTGATTATTTCCAATTTTTTTGCGAACAAATTTTACCAAAAATAGATAAAAAGTTCATTCTAATCACTGGGCAGTATCATCTTCCTCAATTGTATCCTAATCAATTAACTGAAAGTATACTCGATCATCCACTTTTGCATATGTGGTATTCACAAAATCCAATTTATACACATCCGAAATATGCACCCATCCCCTATGGAATCCGATATACAAATTTATCAACGTATGTAAAGGCTTTGAACAACAAAGACCAAAATCAAAAGACGTCTAACTTAATTCATCTGCATGTGACTATGCGGACAAATCGATGTAGAAAAAAGTTACCGGATGTGCCACGCTTACCTTTGGAGAAATTTTATCAAACCGTAAGTGATGCAAGGTTTATTTTATCTCCAGAAGGAGATCGCCCCGATTGTTACAGGCATTGGGAAGCTATCGGTTTAGGGACGATGCCAATTTCCAATATTTCCAATTTATATAAACCCCTATTTGGTGAAAACTTGATCTTTGTGAATGATATAGAGGAAATGTTAGACTTGTTGGCTGATCCGAGTAAACTGCAATACATCGTCCCTAATGAAGACATGGTTTGTGTCGATTATTGGAAAGATAAAATTTTGTTGGTAAAAAATCAGCAGTGATTATCCTGGAAATGTCAATTTGCCATCTCCAACTGCCGTTTTTAGGATTATTATATTTCTTCTTAGAATGCTTAAAATTTTTTATTTACGGGAGCTGCTGTAGGATTTGGTAATTTATTGTATTTTATACCTCACCGTTTTAGACTTAGCAAAATACACCTACAATTCACGCGATAGCCTAGGCCTTACGGCCTAGGCTATCATATAGAGGGCTTTCAGCCCTAAAAAATTTCCAGGATTCAGGTGGTCTAAGTATATATAACCCGATCAAAACTAGGAAAAGGGGCTATGAATAAAGCTTTTTACGTCATGATTTTGTATTTGCTTATAAATGGAAAGTTGATTGCAGAGGTAGAGCGTTTCGTTTTTACCCAAGAAGAATTCCAAACAAAACTTGATTTAGCAGCAGCCAATGTGATAGTTGCAAGTCCTGGTCGTTCAGGGAGCACGGTTTTATTTAATTCTTTAAAAAAGAAGTGTCCGAGAGGTTATAAAGTTCTGAAGACACATTGCCTTGTCCCTAAGAAGTCTTACAGCGGGAAGATAATCTATGTTTATTCCGACCCGGATAAGGCAGCCGAATCTGTTTTACATAAATGTATAAATGACGAACCTTGGGGAGAATCGCACTTTACACATGTGGAAAGTTCTGATATTTCGTGGTTGCAAGACATTGGTGCAACGACACGTCAAACTATAGAAAATAATCTTTTAGCTTACGATGCATTGGGGTGTACGAAGCAGTTATTCTATTGGCTGCATGGTAAAACAAAGCCTTGTGAATTCAATCAAGCGCAGATTTTAGCAATCAAATATGAAAATTTATGGGACGAAACAACGCAAGAGGCGATTAGAACATTCCTTGGGTTGGATGGATTTAAACTACCAGAAAAGAAAAATAGAGGACAATGGGAGTCATTAACTGAATTTGAAATTTCAGCTAAAACATACCATAATAAGGGTACTATAGATGAACCTCGTTATCCAGCCTATGCAAGTGCAAGGGCTCTATGGGAAAATGCTCCGCCTTTGCAGTATCTTTTAATTAAAGATTAGCGTATACACAAACAACCTCAAAAGTTGGGTTTAAATCTGCACAAAAATCATCGTTTTTTCAAGCCAAGCAGCTTATGCATGAAGTCTATTATATGAAGTCTATTATCCTAAGATCCGGCAGTTCGAGATGGCAAATTAATGCAAGATCTTGAATTAGAATCACTTTGCAATGGGGTGGGACATTCCCAAATGGTGAAGGACCACCCCATTGCAAATGATTCTGGTTCAAGAGATTGCGTTAAGTTGCCGTCTCCAACTGCCGGATTTAGGATTATTTGTCTGGTCTGATTTTGCTATTTTTTCGGAAGTTTTGCGTTGAACATCCCGGGTGAGGCAACTTCGTGAATCATCGGCACCCCTTCTGCAAAATAAATAGCAACATGACTCACATTCGAAGGCCCAATTAACAGATGGCCGCAACGCGCAAGCAATAGCGTATCGATAAGCACTTCGCGTCCTAAATTGTATTTGTGCAGAGGGCGTGCTGCTTCATGCAGCCAGGATTTGAGTGGGTCATCTAAATTAGTTAGCGCCGAAACGCGATAGGCTTTTGTAACAATCAGGCGATCGCTAAAAACTTGTTTGAACATCTCTACAGTTTCCAATTCATCGCATGCAAGGTAGATTTGCGAAAACTGATAAATTTCATTTAGTTTCTTCGCTTCTTCAAGATAGACGTCTACGCTGGAAGTAAGAAAATGATGGTCTGTTCCTTGACGCCTATCGGTACCCCGCACATGAACACCCAAGATATTTTCATGAATTCCTGGTTCGATATAACCATCTACTTCATCAAGAATATATTTTTTAACTTTGATATATTTTGTTATTAACTCCTTAGCTCTTCTTACGTCTTTTTCTTTTGGTTGAACAGTGTATGCTCGAGAAAATACACGCCCATTTCCACCACCGTTATACATTGCATGAGGCCCAATAACTTGATCTAAAGTCATTCCTCCCGGCTGTTCAAAAAAATATTCCCATGCATTCATCGTGTTTAAAACACGTGTAGATTCGTTATAAAGAGTTTGATTATTTTCCATATCTACAACAGGAATCCAGCCGCGCTTATCTGCTTGGTCAATACCGGCTAAGATAACGAGAAAGTTGGACCAAAATCCTGCGCCGGTAGAGGGTGGTGTGCGAGATATGATGCATGGGCGCAACTCTGAAGCTTGTCCGAGCAAACTAGTACCGTCCGAACATCCGTTTTTCATTGTTTCTGAAGATGACTCTGCTGAAAGAGAAGAAAAGATAAATACTGCCAAACATATAGAGAATTTTTGCATATATAACCTCTGAATAGTCGGCTAAAGGTAAATCCATTTTCATTTTTTGGCAATAGAAATGAAAATGGGTAAATGTGTAAGATCCAGATATACTTAAAGCATGTTCAAAAATTGGATTTTTGAAGGTGCTGTGATTAAGCCAAAAACATTGAGGTCAATATTATGTTTCATTCATCTAAAAAGCTGCTATATAGCTTGCTGTTTTCTCTTGTGTTTTTAAGCCAGTGGGCTGAGGCACACACACCTAAAATAGTCGGTTTGATGCAAGTGAGAAATGAGGAAATGTTTATAGAGCAATGCTTACGAGCTTTGTCATTATATGTCGATGCTATCGTGGTTCTTGAGGACGCTTCTGAGGATCACACATTAGAAATTTTACAGCAGTTAAGGAAAGAGCTTCCTATTGAACGCATTATCATTCACGATCAGTCTTCTTGGCAAGTGAGAGACGAGCGATACAATAGACAAGCTCTTTTAGATGCGGGAAGGGCTATTGAGGGGACACATTTTATCATGATTGATGCCGATGAAATGTTTACGGCAGAGTGCGCCACCAATAATTGGCTTCGCAATAAAATATTAGCCTTGGAACCTGGACAAATTATGACATTTCCTATGATGCATGTCTGGAATAGTGTCGATTTATATCGAGATGATAAAAAATGTCATCCTCTTATGCCTCGTTGGAGTGTGAATTCTGTTTTATGCGATGATGGGGTCTGTAACTATAATGAGAATAGGTCAGGGGTGACTGGAATTGTGCATGTTTCACGTTGTCCTCAAAATAGGGTATGTTCCGCTGAGAATAGTACCATTGCCATTCAAGACATTAATCGAGGCATGATTCATTTCAAATGTGCAAACACGGATAATATTGTTGTAAAGCGCGTTTGGTATATGTGTCTTGAATTTATAAGAGCTTGTGCTGCTGCAAAGGATCCTATCGATAGTGCCAAAATCATTAATAAATGCTATGACGGTCATATATATAATGGGATGTTCCCGACCATGGAGGAAATGATTTTGAAAGAAGTTCCTAAGGGATGGTACAAAGGGTATGCGTTCTTTGATAAAAAGGCTTTTACAGCCTTTAATCAATACCGTAAAGATGAGGTTCTTTTATGGTTTGATACTTATGGCCTTGATTTTTTTAAGCTTCTCAATATTTGGGATGTTGATTGGGTGGTAGAATATAAAAATGGTCAAGTGAATGAAAAAATATAGGATCGAAAGCGATAGCTTCGGGAAAGTAGAGATTCCAGAAGGCAGATATTGGGGCGCAGCCACAGAGCGCTCCCTTTGCCATTTTGCGATCGGCCACGAGCTAATGCCAAAAAGCATGATAAGGGCTCTTGGCACCCTGAAAAAATGTGCAGCAAAGGCCAATCAACAGCTTAAAGTTCTTTCTAAAGAAAAAGCGAGTCTGATCATCCAAGCAGCTGATGAAGTGATTGCAGGGACACTTGATGATCATTTTCCTTTACGAATTTGGCAGACGGGAAGCGGCACGCAGACCAATATGAACGCAAATGAAGTGATTGCCAACCGCGCCATTGAAATGGCAAAGGGAGTGCTTGGGAGTAAAAGTCCTATCCATCCAAATGACGATGTTAATATGTCCCAATCATCTAACGATGTGTTTCCAGCCGCCATGCATATTGCAGCAGCTGAAGAGGTGAGCCATAAGCTTCTCCCAAGTCTTGAAAGGATGAAAGAGGCGCTGCAAGAGAAAGTCGTTTTATTTAAGGATATTATTAAGATCGGGCGCACCCATTTAATGGACGCAGTGCCATTGACAGTGGGACAAGAGTTTTCCGGATATGTCGCGCAGTTAACTCAAGACATCGAAAGGATCTTATTTTGTCTTCTCGATATCTATGAACTTCCATTGGGAGGAACAGCGGTTGGGACGGGTCTTAATTCTCCAAAGGAATTTGGACCTCTTGCCTCATCTTTTGTTGCCGAAGAGACAAAGCTTAAGTTTATCCCTTCTAAAAATAAGTTTGCAGGCATTGCTGCACATGACCCTTTAGTTTTTTTAAGCGGCGGGCTAAAGACGATTGCCGCCACATTTATGAAAATTGCAAATGACTTTCGCATGATGGGCTCAGGTCCTAGGTGCGGTTTGAATGAACTTTTTTTACCGGCAAATGAAGCTGGATCTTCCATCATGCCTGGAAAAGTCAATCCTACCCAATGTGAAGCGATGATGATGGTGGCTACTCAAGTGATGGGAAATGATGTGGCGATCACCATTGCCGGCTCGCAAGGCAACTTTGAACTTAATGTCTTTAAACCATTAATTGCCCATAATGTGCTCAATTCAATACAATTACTATCAGATACTGCTTCCCATTTTACAAGATTTTTAATCGAGGGTGTGCAAGTCAATACAAAAAAAATAGAGCAAGACCTTTCCCGATCACTTATGCTTGTGACAGCGCTAAATTCCCATATTGGCTATGATAAGGCGGCAAGTCTTGCGCGCTTTGCACACCAAAATGATCTTACCCTAAAAGATGCCTGCTGCCAGCTGCAGATTCTTTCAGCAGATGAGTTCGATCGGATCGTAGATCCAAAGAAAATGATTTTACAAAATTAAAAGGATATTATATGCGAGAGCCTCTTTTTCGTTCAGCTTTCATGACATTTTTAAAAGTTCTCTTTGGAACTTTAGGACTTATTTTTGCGATTACAATCGGCGTTTTAATGCTGTCTGGATCAGGGGGAGCGCTTGATGGAAACCCTGAAATTAAATACAAATTTAAGCCGGAAATTTTACCCAATGCCGATGGGGTAAGAAAGGAATTTAAAAGCGATACAGCTGTCATTTTACAGATCAATATCCATGGAGTTATCGGTCTTCATCATTTAACTCACGATAACATCGCTAAGCAATTAGTGGAGGCAAATGAGAGGCAATTAAAAGGAAAAGTAAAGGCAATTTTGCTCAATATGAATACTCCAGGAGGAGCTGCTATTGATGCAGATGGCATTTATAGAGAGATATTAAAATATAAAGAAGAGCATAAAATTCCAGTTTTTGTCTATGTCGATGGGATGTGCGCGTCCGGTGGAATGTATGTAGCAGCTGCAGCTGATAAGGTATTTGCAAGTGATACCAGCATTTTTGGAAGCGTTGGGGTGATTATCCCTACCCTGTTCAATTTTTCTAAGCTATTGGATAAAGTGGGCATTGACACAATGACAATATACGACGGTAAAGGCAAAGATGCTTTAAATCCGATGCGCCCATGGGTAGCGGGGGAAGAAGACAATATTAAGGATCTGACTAAGTTTTACTACAATACGTTTGTCGACGTGGTGATAAAGGGAAGAAAAGGGCTTGATAGGCAAAAGCTAATTGATGTGTATGGCGCAAATATTTATCCAGCCCCTATTGCAAAAGAGTATGGCTTTATCGATGAAACAGGCGCCAATTTATCTTCAACGCTTAAACACCTTGTCGAAACGCTAGGCATCCAAGATAATCACTACCATGTGATTACATTAAAAGATAGCTCCTGGTTTTTTGATTATTTCGGTGAAAAGGAAAGCGTTATGTCTGGACAAGTGACGCACAGGCTCGATTTACCACAAGAGTTGGATGCGAAGCTATCTAACCAATACCTTTACTTGTATCGCCCGTGAATAAGCTTTTCGTAATCGATGCATCAGGCTATCTTTTTAGCAGCTACTTTGCGATTCGAGGGATGTCAAATAGCAAAGGAGAGTCTACCAATGCGCTTTTTGGCTTTATCCGTTCAGCCTTAAAGTTGATTGCAGATTTTCAGCCAACGCATATGATCGCCGTATTCGATGGCCCAGATAACGCCAAGGCAAGAACTGCTATATATCCTGAATATAAGGCTCACCGTTCTAAAGTGCCCGAAGATCTACCTCCTCAAATTGATTTGGCAAGGTCTTTTTGCGCCTTATATGGCATTCCTACCTTAAATATCGAAGGGGTAGAAGCTGACGATGTCATGGGAGCTATTGCCAAATGGGCGACGGCAAGTTCTCTTGCAACCGTTTATCTTTGCACGAGCGATAAAGACATGTGTCAGCTTGTCAATGAGAATGTGCTTATCTTAAATACAAGAAAAGATAATCTCGTCATCGGACCCAAAGAGGTCGAAGAGATCCATGGCGTAAGTCCTAATCAAATCGTCGATTATTTGGCAATGACTGGCGATGCTTCCGATAATATCCCGGGACTTCCCGGGATTGGTCCAAAGACGGCGGCAGAGCTTTTGAAAAAATTTGGCAGTTTAGAGGCGCTTTTTGCCAATGCCGATCAAGTTGAGGGGGCAAAAAAAAGGTCTGCCATTATTGAAAATAAAGAAAAGGGGCTTTTAAGTAAACGCCTTGTCACAATCGATACAGAAGTGGGTGTGCCACAAGAGGAGGAATTTTATCGCTTAAAGCCGTTGCAGTACAATGAACTTAAAGCATTTTATCAAGAAAAGAATTTCAACTCTCTTCTTAAAGAGCTTGAGGTGCTTCACAAAGGAGAAAATGATGCCCCTTTGATGGAAGCAAATGAGCCTTATCACCTCATTGACGATGATGAGTGGCTTCTGCAGTTAGTAGAAACGCTAAAACAAGCGCAAGAAATTTGCTTTGATACCGAAACGACAGGCATCAATGTGCAGACGGCACACCTTGTGGGGATGAGCTTTTCTGTAAATGGATTTACTGGGTATGTGCCTGTCAATGGAAAGCTTGGATTGCAAAAGGTGATCCATGCGCTAAAACCCTTATTTGAAGATCCTCAGCTGAAATTTTTTGGGCATAACGTTAAGTATGACTTACATATCCTTTTAAATTTAGGGATACAAATTGTAAATCTCTCTTTTGATACGATTTTAGCCTCTTTTATCTTGCACTCTGAAAGTCGGCGTCACTCATTAGATGTCCTCACTGAGCAGTATTTCGATAAAACCATGATCGAAATTACCGATTTGATAGGGAAGGGTAGGCTTGCGATTACGATGCAAGAGGTGCCAATTGAAAAGGTGCTCCCTTATGCTTGCGATGATGCTGCCTATACGAGGCGCTTAAAAATTCTTTTTGAAAGCGAACTTGAAAAGCGCTCATTAGCCGGTATCATGTTTTCAATTGAGCTTCCTCTTCTCAAAGTACTTGCCGGTATGGAAAGTAAAGGAATTTATTTAGATATACCGTGTTTGCAAATACAGGCGATGCAGATTCAACAAAAAATCCATGACATTCAACATGAAGTTTATGTCCTTGTCGGAAGAGAGTTTAATTTAAATTCACCCAAGCAGTTAAGCGAGGTGTTGCAACAAGATTTAAAGATTATGCTTCCCAAAAAGACGAAAGAGGGGTTTTCTACAAGTAAAGAGGTGTTAGAAACAATAGCAGATAAACATCCTGCCATCGGGCGTATGTTAGAATATCGCACTTTAGAAAAATTGCGCTCGACTTATTTAGAAAGCCTTCCGGGGCAGGTCAGTCCGCGTACAGGGCGTATCCATTGCACCTTTAATCAATCTGTTGCTGCAACGGGTAGGCTTTCTTGCCAAGACCCTAACTTGCAAAATATTCCTCTACATTCTTTAGAGGGGAAAAGGATACGCACAGCCTTTCGTCCAGAGCTAAACGGATGGAGCTATCTATCAGCTGATTACTCTCAAATCGAGCTTCGCCTGTTAGCGCATATGAGTGAAGATCAAAATCTTATACAAGCATTTCATTCAGGAGAAGATATCCATCAATATACGGCATCGCTTATGTTTGATATGCCTCTTCATGAAGTGACAAAAGAGATGCGCCAGCAAGCAAAAGCTGTGAACTATGGGATTGTGTATGGGCAGCAGGCGTTTGGACTCTCGCAAGAGCTTAAAGTCGATATGAGAAATGCGCAAAGTTTTATCGAAACTTACTTTAAGCGCTATCCAAAGGTGAAAGAATACATAGAATCGCAAAAAGCCTATGCAAGGCAACATGGCAAAAGTGTCACTTTAGTCGGAAGAGAGCGCCTCATCCCAGAGATCCACAGTAAAAATATCCCCTTGCGCAATTTTGCAGAGCGCCTTGCAGTCAATAGTCCATTGCAAGGGACAGCAGCTGACCTCATCAAAATAGCAATGCTTAGGATTGATGAAAAATTAAAAAAAGAAAGTCTTAAGAGTTATATGATATTGCAAATCCACGATGAGCTGCTCTTTGAAGTTCCAGATGAAGAGATTTTTATCCTCACTTCCCTTGTAAAAGAGGCAATGGAAACGGTTTTTCAATTGAAAGTTCCCTTAATTGTCGATATATCTGTTGGCAAAAATTGGGGAGAGTGTTAATGTTATTACAGATAGCCGTTACCGGTGGTCTTTCGAGTGGTAAGTCTTCTGTCTGTAGATTTTTAGGCGATCTTGGAGCACATGTGGTAAGTGCCGATCAGATCGTACATTCGCTTTTGAAATCCCCGAAAACTAAAATTGGTAAACAGGTTGTCGATCTATTAGGTTTAGACATCGTCATAGGTGACGAGATTAGCCGCCAGGCAGTGTCAAATGTTGTGTTTGCTAATCCTGCCTTGCTTTCAGAATTAGAAGCTATTTTACATCCGGCAGTAAGAGAAGAAGTTAAGAGGCAATTTTCAATCCTTTCTGCTAAAGAGCAAAGTGACGATGTAGATGTAAAAAAATTATTTGTGGTCGAAATTCCCTTGTTGTTTGAAGTGGAAAAAGAAGGCGGGGAGAAGCGAGGCGATCATTTCGATTATACGGTAGCAGTGATTGCTTCTGAAAGCGCGTGTCAAGAACGTTTTATGACAAAAATGGGGCTGACCTTAGAAGATTTTCGCAACCGGACGGCAAGGCAACTTCCACCAGAAGTAAAAAAAATGCGCGCAGATTATACCATTGAAAATAATGGAAATTTAAATGACTTGCGCTTAGCAGTAGAAAAACTTTATAGAACACTCTATTCTTAACAATTCCTTTAACCCATAGGCGTAAATTTTTTAATCAACTAAAATTTATAGTCTAATCAACTTAGGAGCAAGATTCTTCAATGAATCCTGAAAACCCTTCAGAAACGTCTTCAACATATGATGAGGTGCAAGCTGGTGCTCGCGACTCACAAGAACATGAGCAAGCAGCTCAGCAGACTCAATCAGTCACTAAAATAGCTGAAATTCAGCGGATGAATATCGATCAGCTAAATCTTTTCGGTAAGAAATTTGGACTGCGCCACCTTGGATCCTTAACTAAATCGCAAATGGTATTTGAAATTGTCAAAGCCATTTCTGAAAAGGCCAATGAAGTCTTAGTGGGAGAAGGGGTTCTTGAAATACTCTCTGATGGTTTCGGATTTCTTAGATCCCCCTATTACAATTATTTGCCATCAGCAGAAGATATCTATGTTTCGCCTGCGCAAATTAGGCGTTTTGACTTAAAAAAAGGGGATACCATTTGCGGGACCATCAGGTCACCAAAGGAGAAAGAAAAATATTTTGCTCTTCTTAGAGTCGATAGCATTAATGGCAGAGCCCCTGAGAAGGTTAAAGAGAGAATTCTTTTTGAGAACTTAACACCCCTTTATCCCGACGCGCGCATTGTGATGGAGACGACTAAAGATAAGCTATCGATGCGCGTCTTAGATCTTGCAGCCCCTATTGGTAAGGGGCAACGCGGACTTATCGTCGCACCTCCTAGGACCGGTAAGACGATTATCTTGCAAAATATTGCCAATTCTATCGCACACAATAATCCTGAAATCACATTGCTTGTACTTCTTATCGATGAACGGCCAGAAGAAGTCACCGATATGCAGCGCGTCGTGAAAGGAGAAGTTGTGGCATCGACCTTTGATGAGCCCCCAGAGCGCCATGTGCAAGTAGCTGAAATGGTCATCGAAAAGGCAAGACGCCTTGTGGAGTATGGTCATGATGTTGTCATTTTATTGGACTCACTTACAAGACTTGCGCGCGCTTATAACACGATACAGCCCCACTCTGGTAAGATTTTAACAGGAGGTATCGATGCCAATGCGTTACATAAGCCAAAACGCTTTTTTGGCGCTGCAAGAAACATCGAAGAAGGGGGATCGCTCACCATCATCGCCACAGCCTTAATTGACACAGGCTCTCGCATGGATGAGGTGATTTTTGAAGAGTTTAAGGGAACGGGCAATATGGAGCTTGTCTTAGACAGGCGCCTTGCCGATCGCCGCATCTATCCTGCGATCGATATCGTCAAGAGCGGCACGAGAAAAGAAGAGCTTCTCTACGATCCGCGCGAACTTGAAAAGATTTACCCTATACGTCAGGCAGTGGCTGACCTATCTCCAATTGATGCGATGAACCTTTTGCTTGGGCGCTTAAAGAAAACAAGTAGCAACGCAGAATTTTTACTCTCGATGAAAGAATAAATTAGGAAAGAATAGATTTGAAGATGAGAAAGGCAATATTATATCTTTTCATAGCAGCTCTAATCGCAGGGGGTGTCTTCTTATATCAAGAGAGCGATCATCTCCCAAGTGCGCTGCAACAGTATGTTGAAAACGGGGAGTTCGTGACGTTTAAGGCACGGTTTACTCCCGAGCAAATCATGCAGGCGCATAAGGGAGAGCTTTTAGAAGATAATAAGCACTCCTTTGGCGCTGCAAGTGTCAAATATTACCCCTATCTTTTAATGGAGATTAAGTACGTCCAGCCAGATAAAAAAACGCGCGAAGGTGTATCTCTTTGGAGTATGGTGGATGGGGAAATGGTGCTTGATACGTCTACATGGGAAATCACTCATGGGTTTCAAGATGCAATTGAGGCTCAAGCGATTCGCAATGATTATAAGCTGATGCAAGTGCTTGCCAAAACTAAATCAAGCACTTTTGAGCGCCTTCAAAAGGATTTAGGCCTTGAGAAAGAGACGTTGCAGCAATGGATAAAAAGCGCTCTTGATAAGCATCTGATCGTGCAAAAGGGGGGGGATATTCAGCTCCATTTTCAAAATCCGAAAATTGCCGTATTGCCAGAGACAAAGATGGGGGATTCTTTTGTCAAGCAGCCATACAGTTATTCGCAGCATGTGGCTAAGAAGTATACCACTAAGCAAATTCAAAATGCAGGCAAAGCCGCATTTGGATCTGATTTTACTGTAAGATCATCTACAGAGGTATTTTTGCCTGTGTATGCGATCGAGGTTAAAAATCCCGATGGCAGCATCTTAACGACATATTGGAACGCCTTAAATGGCGAAAGAATGACACCTCGCCTTGGAAGCACTGGTTGGTAGGGGATGGGTTATAGTAAATTGATTTTAGGAAGGTATGTCTTACGCTTACATTACACGCTGAGTCGTTAAGAGTATGTCGCGCTATCCCTGCAAGTTTCCAACAAATCCACGTATTCTTCAATATTTGACTCGTTTGGTGAATCCGCTTGAACAAGCTTAATTATCTCTTTAATGACATAATTAAGGGTGAGAACAAATCTCAATGACAGTGATCTGGCGTTTTTCCGGTCCATAATACCAGAAAATTCGATATGCCCCTGGCGTGTTATTTTGAGCATAGGACTCAAAAACTTCTTCTCCATTTGGTCCACTTAGCTCGTCATATTTATGCGTATTAAGGGATGGATGTTTGAGATTATGCACCATCAGGCCTATGCTTTTTGCAACAGCTTTTGCTACCCCTTTTTTCGATGGGTCTTTTTTTAATTGTATCAGTTTATCAAGGGAGTATTGGGTAAAATTGATGTGAAATTCATGACTTTTCATCTTCTACAAATTCCTCAAGTTCATGCAGGGTCATTGTAGTGACTTTACCTTCTTTCGCTTGCTGGATAGATTTTTTTAATTTTTCCAAAAATTCTTTCTTTTTTAAATCTTTTAGAGCTGAGAGCACAATTGCGTGCAAGAAGTCCTTCATAGACACCTGTGCTTTAGCACATTCTATTTTAATTGCTATATGCTCATCAACCGACACTTCGAAACTAACTCGCGCAGAATTTGACATATATCCCCCCCTTCTATTTTTTTATTTTAGCACAAATGGGATTAAATGAATATGTGTAAAAGTGTTTTGCTTATACAAGTGTCTAATACTAGCCCAAGTTTACGAGTTATTTAGAGCTCGTCGGGAATTGCTGCAAAAAGCTCACATACAAGTTACGTATAATCGTGAAAGTCGTTAATTTTTCTGGATTTTTCACGATTAATGGGAGATTCAATATATACTGCTTCTAGTTGAAACCTGGAATTTTGACGGCGTCAGATTGACTGCACTTTTTTGGTCTTCATTCGCGCCTTGCCAAAGGCAATGGTCGTTTCCTCCAGACCAAAAAATGGCGTCGCCTTCTTGCTAAAATTCCAATTTTTGAAACACGTTCGGTATAGATATATGAAATCGTTTTGCAAATGCCTTAAGTCTAATTACACACTTAGTTGTTCAGAATATGTCGCGCTATCCCTGCTAGTTTCCAACAAATCCATGTATTCTTCAATATTTGACTCGTTTGGTGAATCCACATGAACAAGCTTAATTACCTCTTTAATGACACCTCCGCTGCCCTGTATGCGCATTTGCATCTCTCGACCCTCATCAAAGTCTCTTATAGTGAGTTTCCTAGTTGAATATAAGACATTCCTTTTATCATCGTATCTCATCCATTGTGGGAACTGAGTCGGGAATTCAACATGGTACCGTTTGCCACAAAATAATTTTTCAAAACACTGTCCAAAATGCCCTTTATCTCTTACATAGGCCTGAATTTTCTGAAAATTGTCTTTTTTTGTCTGTAATTTATAGATAAAATGCTCCCCATTACACATATATCCTTCATAACTCCACTTGCGTTTGGCATATCGATTTATAAACAGCGCCCGATTTCTATACAATGTCAGAGTACTTAAGATAGGTCCGATAATCTTAATGAATTTCAGTAGATTTGCTGCATAAGAATCACCAGACACGGATACCTTAAATTGCCCCGTTGTTTCCAATGTTCCATCGCTTGCGATCACACTGGCAACTGTTATTTGATCAGTATACATGCCGGTATCCCCAGTTTGAGGCTGACCATAAAATGTGCGATTGGCAGGATTGAAAGTTAACCACTTTGGCAAATCTTTTGTCTTGTAGGTCAGCTCCCCTCCGTTCGGATTCGCAAACACGTTGTTTGGCATGACATACTCAAAGTATTGATCAACTTCTGCCCTTTGCATAGAGATCGGATTTTGATAGATCGGTGCTTGAGGTGACCTAACATGCATGTTAAATGAAGTTGAGGCAACTCCTCCACTTGTAATTCCATTGAGAGTGACAGCAAATGTTCCTGCATTAGTTGGACCCGGGGTGCCTGAAAGTTTGAGTTGGTTAAGGTTAGTTAATATTCGCAGCTCACCGTTACTTATGGCTAAATAGGCAGTAGTTCCTACAACATGGACTGCGTCGACAGGTGATGGAACACTTGAAGTCGCAGCTATGTAAGTCCAGAACAAAGTCGGGTTGGTTGGAGAAGAAACATCAATAACCTGTAAGCTCGAAGTGGAATCTGCTACAAAGGCAGCGGTACCAACTACTTGAACTTCCATGGCCTCACCAGGGGTGTCGTAAAACCCGATACGAGAAGGACTACTTGGCGAAGCCACGTTAATGATTTGTAGGCCGCTTGCCCCATCAGCCACGTAGGCGGTTGTCCCCACGACTTGGACATGACGGGCCCGATCAGGAGTATCGTAAGTTCCGATCAGAATAGGACTGCTTAGCGAAGAAATGTCAAGAATTTGTAATCCGTTATTAAGGGCTGCTACATAAGCCTTAGTGCCCACAACTTGGACTTTCATGGTCAAACCAAGTGGTCCGAAAGTGCTGATTAGGGAAGGACTGCTCGGCGTCGTGATATCAATGATTTGTAATCCTTTAGTCCCATCCGCTACATACGCAGTATTTCCTACAACTTCGACTCCATATGCTTCTCCTGGAGTATCATAAGTGCCGATCAAAGTAGGGCTACTCGGCGTTGTGATATCAAGGATTTGTAATCCTTTATCCCCATCTGCAACATAGGCGGTTGTTCCGACGATTTGAACTTTGTAAGTGCGTCTTCATTACTAGTTATTTAGAGCTTGGCGGGAATTGCTGCAAAAAACTCACTTACAAGCTACGTATAATCGTGAAAAAAATGGGCTTTATTTATTTTTTCACGATTATGGATTGTAAATCGTGAAAATCGTGGATGTTTATTGATGTTTTCACTGTTATGTAGTATAAATCGTGAAAATCGTTGCTTTTTCTTAGTTTTTCACGATTAATGGGAGATTCAATATTATGACCAGAACCGCTGTAACTTTTAAAAAAATCGCATTTTTGCGCGATCGTTATTACAAAGCTGCGATCCATAAGGCAGAACTCATTAAATTAATTTCTGAGTCTGAAGTCGCAGAGCAGGTCTATAATTCCAATGCTATCGAAAATAACACCTTAACTTTGGAAGAGACCGAAAAGATTCTATTACAGATAGATCTCGATCGCTATCTTAATGAACGGGAAATTTTTGAAGCTAAAAATCTTGCCCGAGTTGTTCTCTACATTGACAAAAAGGCAAAAGAACAAGAACTGACACTTGATGTAGTGCTGCTGCTACATAAAATGTTATTATCAAACATTACAGATGAAATTGCAGGACGCTTTAGGCAACATAACGAATATGTCCGAGTGGCCAATCATATCGCCCCGCATCCCAAAGAAATCCTTCCACGCCTTGAAAGCTGCTTTATTGAATATCACGCGAGCAGCTCTCTCAATATTATTTGCCGAATTGCCAAGCTCCACTTAAACTTTGAGCACATTCATCCTTTCATCGATGGCAATGGGCGGATTGGAAGAGTGATCAACAATTACTTGTTGATAAGAGAAGGATTTGTGCCGATCAATATCAAGTTTATCGATCGCAAGACCTATTATGATGCGTTCAAAGAGTTTGATACAAAACAGCGTACCTCTATCATGGAGGATATTGTTGGAAAAGCCCTGACCAATAGTTATCATAAGCGACTCGCTTATTTGGAAGGCAAAGAAATTATCACCTTATCTGAGTATGCGAAGAGAAGAAAAATCTCCCATTCAAATTTACTCAATAAAGCCCATAGGCAAACAATAGAAGCATTTCTTGATAAGGGGACTTGGATGATTGGAGCTTAGCGTATGTCACCTCTATCTTGAGAGTGATGGCTGGGAAACGTGGTGTTAGCCTCAAAATTTGTCGATAAATTTACTCAAAAATCAAAGCAAATTTGAAAGAAATCTAATAGACCTCTTTCGAAACTCCATTTGGTCGCTAAAATTGTGCTTTTTGGCATCTTTGCTGCAAAATTTTTCAACCAGGTGTATACACATGCTTTCAAAATTTTGCAGCAAATCTGCACAAAAATCCCAAATTTTATCAACCAAAGCGAGTTTCGAAAGAAATCTAATGTTAGAGTTTATGGATGAAGTGAGAGAAGAATGCGGCATTCCAAAGATCAAGACTCTGAAGCTCTCTTGGTTTTATAAAATTTTCCACATCTTTTGTTGCAAGTTTCCAGTCTATAGTCAGCACCTTTTTTTCTAGCTCCTGAACAATCCAGGGCATATCAATCAAAATTTTTGTCCCACTCAACTTGCCCTTCCATGGGCCCTGCTGATCGAGAGCGTTTGAAAGAAAAGTAAAATTGATCTCTGTTTTTCTTGTGACATACCAAATGAAGTCGTACCAATCTCTCCCCTTTACATAATCTCTGCAAAGCAGGGCGTGTAATTTACCTGCAAATAGGCTAGAAGGGGTTTGGAGGACGGCCGAAAATGGCGTTGGGAAATCGATAAGCTTCGCCTCAAAAGCCGATCCTAGGGGTGGATTAGTATCAACCTCTAGTTTGATTTGAATATTTTGAGCATCAGCACGATCTCTGGCATAGGATAGTTGAAGCACCTTTCCAAAGGAAGTTTCTTTAAGAAATGCTTTTTTGACTGCTGTATTTGCTTCCGAACGATCTTTGACTTCTGCAGTTAACCCAAACGATTCAAACTCTAATTTAATCTCGTTCAAAAACGGGTGCCAGAGAAAATTTGAAGTTGGATTAAAAAGGATGAAATCAAGATCTTCAGAAAATCTAGGGAGACCGTACAAAATTCTTAAAGCAGTTCCACCTTGGAAGGCACCATGTTTAAAAAATTCACTTCGACTGAGAGCTAGCAGAGTGATTTCTTGAGCAATTTCTTTAAAAGCATTAAGTTCATCTCTTTTTGATTGGGGATTATATGTTCGAATACGCTCTTCGATGATGCGAATATCCATTAATGAATGTCCTTTTCAAGTTTAAGTAAGATTTTGCGAACAGTTTGACTTCCGTAGTTTTTAGCAATATGCGACAAACTTTGAAGATCTGAATTTTTGATGTCATCCAGCTCAATTCTTAAATCGGATGAGAGATCGTGAATGGATGACCAATTCTTTTTGTAGCAATAAATCATGTCTGCAATGGCCTTCCAAGGTTCTGCCATAATAAAGATCGATCCATTACTTTCGATTCTTTCAACATTCAAGAAAAATGGGGCGCTCGGAACGTGTGAATAGCGAAAAACACCAAGAGGGGTTTCAAATGTCTTTGACCTCTTGGCAGAAACCGAGGTTGTTGTATATACAGCTTCAGGAATCCAACTATGATAAGAAAGAGCAGATTCTAAGCTAATATAAGAGGGACCGTAAATCACCCCAGCTATTTCAAAAGGATCTGGTTGCTTTTTTGTATAAGGGGGGCCAATAAGGTAAAGGCCTCTTCTCAAACCAATTAAAACCCCCTTTTTGAGGGCAAGTTTTACAGCGTCGTAGCGTCTTGTTTCTTCGCCAAGATAGATAACAGCTAAATCTTGATCCCGAATAAACGGTTTTCCCCATGCAAACAACTGTTGTTCGAATCGAGTGTCCATATCTATATCTTGCTCGAAACTGGAATTTTTTTCCAGTTTTGTGCAAAATTTTGCATAAAATTATAAAAACCAAAAGATTGCGTTAGGCGAAGTAAAATAACTTGTAAAATCGGGTTAGATCAGGCCATGCAAGTGGCCTCTATTTGGGCGACAAGGTCTACAGCTTCTGGCATTGAGGGATCTGCTGTGAGCTTCCCCGTTTCGCGGTTAAATGCCAACCCCTCGTCCTTTAACGCTGTCGCAAACTCATTCCAAGAGGATTCAACAAATGCGGAATCAATTTTAAGAGCTTGTATCAAAGTTTCTAGTTTACTGTCATGAGGCTCTGATTCTTCAACAAATAAGCGACTTATACGTGCGTTTGTAAGCGCAATGCCTTGCTTATCCAATTCACAACATTTTGTTAAGAGCGTTTTCATTACGAGCGTGACAGCCTCATTTTGTACAGCGTCGAATTGTTCCCAATCTATTTTCGCAAACTTTTCCGCTTGTTGCTTAGTATTGATCTCGCCGAATTTAAGAATCAATCTGAATTTTAGAGCCAATCCGCCATTCCCTAAAGTATCTAAAGAGATGGAAAGGATCTTTGATAGAAATGAGGTCCATAAAGGCAATTCAGTCTCTCCTCGATGCATAAAATAAGCCATTCGATATGCTTTTAACTCTTCAGGTGCAGCATCTGAACTTAGGATAGATGAGAACTCTTGCAGACCTTTATCAAAAGATTTCTTCGCTTCAGAAAGCGCAAATTGTTCGCCCTTCCACTTTAATTGAGATTGTAGATGTTCTAAAACGGGTGCCCACATTTGGTTAAAGAGACCTAAGTTTCGGAGTTCTAGCCGTTGTTGATCAGTAGGTAGCACAGCCATCTGATCAAAATATTGAGCAGCTAGGACAGATCCTTTAGCATCCATTAACAATGAATGTAGCACTAAGCTATAAGCCTTACTCATTTGGATGGACGCCGCTTCACAATCTTTATATATTGTTTCTAAAGCTAACTTCTGCCATTTGGTCGAAGCCTTGAACATTTCCGCATGACAGGCTTCGGATCGGAAAAAATTATCTATTATTTGTTGAACTTTTTCTTTTCTATTCTTTACTCCGCTATCTTCTATATACAAGGTTTCAAGCGCCCCATCGAGCGCGGCTGTTTCTGTAGGCGTCACGCTCACGATATTGCGCCCACCAAAACCTGGATAACGCGATTGCAGCATAGAAAGAGCCGATTGAGCCCTTGTGAATAAATGGCTAAGCTCATCTGTTGTCTCTTTGTCTTGGCCACTTGATTGAGTCACTCTAGAAGAGTCTCCAAGGTCAAGATGGGGAAAGCTTTGAGTGACGGAGCCGCTTGAGTTAAAGAGCGCATTTACCACTTTTATCGCGGGGATAATGCGATCATCCCACTCTTGACTTGAAATAACGGGGTCGTCATTTGAGTGGTGGCAAAGTGCTCTATTTGTAAATGTTTCTAAAGTAGAGACCGCGTCCTGTAAAGATAAATGGTTCATTTTTTCTCCGTATAAAATATATTATGTAAAAAATAATACTACAAAATCTATCTGAAATTACAATTAAATTCAATAGACTTTTTTCAAAACCAGCATTCCCGCTAATTTTGTTGCAGTCTTTCGAGGCTGACAATAAATGAAGTTTTGAAAAGAGTCTATTGAGTGTTAGCGATAAACATCTTTTCGATGGTCAAT
>JABDAE010000042.1 GCA_013289325.1 Chlamydiota bacterium | reverse complement strand
AGGTTTTTATGAGAAACATATAAGATCCCAATGAAAGAGCTGCTATCCACTTTACTTGATGAATCGTTCGATACAATTAAGCAAGCCCGCAAATGTGTGCCAAGATCTATTCGATTGCCTCAAACAGATCTAATGATTAAGGTTGCCATAGGCATGCGACGAGCTGGCAAAACTTACACATTGTATCAAAGAATTAACGAGCTTTTAGATCAAGGAATCGATAGGGAGCAAATCCTTTTCATTGATTTTGAAGATGACCGATTATTGCCAATGAATGTAAAGGAAATGGGTCAACTTCTCGATGAGTTTTATTCTATCTACCCAATGAACCATCAAAAGAAATGTTACTTGTTTCTTGATGAAGTTCAAAACATTGAAAACTGGCATCAGGTGGTCCGTCGCTATTATAAAAGTAAAAACGTTGAACTCACCATAACTGGATCTTCGGCTAAATTATTGAGTAAAGAAATTAATACTTCACTTCGGGGAAGGTCATTATCGGTTGAAGTCTTACCCTTTAGCTTCGATGAGTTTAGAATAGCAAAGAGTTTACCCGTACCAAAGCCTCCATTTGGAAGGCAGGCATATGATATCGCAAATAAGCAATTGATAGATTTTTTTAGTCTTGGCGGTTTTCCAGCTGTTCAGCATATGCAACTCCATGATTGGCGTGAGACATTACAAGGTTATGTCGACACGGTAATCTTAAAAGATATTATCGAGCGGCACAATATTTCCAATATTGCACTGCTTAATTATTTAACAAAAACACTTCTTGTAAATGCGGCAACATTATTTTCCGTTAACAAATTTTATAACACTATTAAAAGTCAAGGATACAAGGTAAGCAGAGAAACAATCTATAATTACTTAGATTACATCGAAGACGCATTTTTGATTTTCAGTGTACCCGTTTATTCAGAGTCAATAAAAGCTCAGCAGACACTCTCAAATAAAATCTATGCGATAGATAATGGTTTGATCAACGCATTCTCGCTTAAAATAAAAGATCTCAATCATAAGTTTTTAGAAAATCAAGTATATCTTGATTTACGCCGGCAAGGTAAACAAATTTTTTATTACCACACCAAAAAAGGTTATGAAGTTGATTTTATAACTGTTGATAAAAGTGGAGAACGTGAAATCCTTCAGGTGACTTGGGATATGAATGACAAAGACACTGCGGAGCGTGAACAAAGAGCACTTGAACATGCGGAGAATGAATTGGGAATCAAAGGGCGAATCATTACAAGTCGAGACTATGCTGTCCATCAAATATCCCACCCAAGAGATTAAGTCTACTCGGGGTTAAACCTTCTATTAGACCTCGTGCATAATTCCATTCGCAAGTGTGCGAGCTGCTGCCTCAAACTTTTCAAATGGAAGTTGCCCTACTGTCACATTGGAGTCCTTATGTATAATGGTAATCTGCAAATCCTTGCTTGTCTTCTCAGGCTCATCTGAAATCATTCTTAAAAAAGAGATGACCTTATCCTTTAATGCAGGAGTGATTTCCTTCAGATTTTGCTTTGAATCTAGTATGTTGAATATTTTAAACACTCGATTGGAATAAGAAACGGCATCGGCGACCAAACTTTCGATATTTGTCATGGCAATGGTTGTAGTGCCATTAAAAACTAATTTATGCCCATCGATTTTGGAGCGAATTTTAACGTCGTAGTATTCACTTGACATATCAAATTTTTCAAATTCGATTTTGGATGTGAAATTGGATTTATTAATTGAAATCGCCCCTTTGTAAGCAAACGCAATTGGACCTATTAACCCAAGCTTTGGAACCACATCTTGTAACTCTTTTGCGTGATTGACGAAAAGATCTTGAGCCTTTTTTTGATCGTCATTGGCAGGCTTTAAAGAAGCTAAATCCTTGCTTAGCCAAGCGATTGTCGATACGATGGCCTCGTAGTACTCTCGGCTTAAATTGGAATTTACATCGCTATCAAATGTATAAGTTATATTTTGCTTATCATCTTCTCTGATATCCAAGGACATATATCCAGAACTTTTTCCTAAATTACTTGATGCATCACTATCTTTAAGTGTGATATTGAATGTCGGAAAAATTCCGGTCATAAGTGAAAATGGGTTGCTAATATATCCTTTAATTCTCGCAAAGTCCGGCATTTCACATGTTAAATTAAATGCATAGTTGAGGCTTCCCATCTTTGAATAGATGGAGTAATTTAAAGCCCTTGCAATCGTATCGGAATCGAGCTTTTCAATTGAAGGCTTGGGTAAACTTACATCGATTTGCTTTAAGTTAGCCTTTAAGTGAATTTTTTGATCCCCTTTTTCAGTATGACTTCTCCCGTAGGCAATATTGCCATCTTTAATGCTTACAATATCCTTTGGACTTAAGGCTGGATATGCCAATGAAAAGTCTTTGAGTTTAAGATCTCCCCTATTTGTCAAAAATGAGATCCAAAAATCTTCCATTTTTTCCATGCTCGGTGTAAATATCGCATTAAAGGATTCTTTATATGGAATGTTTTGATTGTGGTAGGCAATGGATGTGTTGCCTGTAATTTTATATTCTTCGGGCACGCCATTTGGATTTATTGGAAGAAGCACTTTGGTCATTCCATTTAGCTCTTGAAACTTAAGCTTTCCACCAAGATTAAATCCAAGCGATAGCGACCCATCCACATTTAAAAATTCCAACTCTTTTTGACTTTCGTCCTTTACACCAAATTTTGGATTTTTCATCGATATTTTAATATCGCCTGGGAAACCAGATTGTTCGATCCCTTGATTTTGCAAATAAAACTTTTGCCCATCTTTACTGTTCAATTGTTCCACATGAGAGGCTAAATCAGTTTTAATTTCGCTCGCTTGGTAGTACCAGTAGCCTGAATAGCCAATAATGGCAAGAGCTCCTACCGCTGCAACCGTTGTAATCATTTTACCCATATAAAATCCTTTAATTTTATTAAATTTTTTTCGCCCATTCGCTTGCATTAAATCCTGTAAAGCCAAAGCCATCTCCTAGTAGAAAAGGGCGTTTGATGAGCATCCCATGTTGAGTCAAAAGACTTAAAGCCTCGTTTAGGTCCATAGATTTTAATTTTTCGGTGAGATTCATTTCCCTATAAAGTATTCCGGAGGTATTAAATAACTTGTTTATTTTGCCATGATAATAGCCAAGCATCGTTTGCAACTCAGACTTTGTAGGAGGTGTAAGGGTGATTTCTTTGCGAATGAAGGAAATGTTCTTTTGTTCTAAAAAGCTGATGGCCTGCTTGCAAGTGGAGCACTTGCTGTACACATAAATAATCCTAGAAACGGCAGTTGGAGACGGCAACTTAACGCAATCTCTTGAACCAGAATCATTTGCAATGGGGTGGTCCAACACCCTCTGGGAATGTCCCACCCCATTGCAAAGTGATTCTAATTCAAGATCTTGCATTAATTTGCCATCTCGAACTGCCGTTTCTAGGATAATCATTGGCTGCCTAATTTTACATATGCATAAATTACCTCAAAAATTGGTTTTTGGTAAAGAGAAAGCTCTCTCACAAAAATGTTACAGAAATTTATTGCATAAAATTACGAACAAAAGCACCCCTTAAGGTGATCATTGACAAGACCTACAGCTTGCATATAGGCATACATGATGGTCGAGCCGACAAACGACATTCCCCTTTTTTTAAGATCTTTGGAAAGAGAATCGCTTATGGCTGTTTTAGCTGGAACTTCTTTAAAAGAGTCTCTTGGTGTCACAATCGGCACGCCATCGACATATTGCCATAGGTAGCGATCAAATGAGCCAAACTCTTTTTGGATTGCGGTAAAGACTTTAGCATTTTTCCTTGCAGAAAACACCTTCAGTCGATTTCGGATGATGCCGGGATCTTTAAGTAATTCTTCAAGTTCTTGATCGCTCATCGCGGCGACAAGGTGCGGGTTAAATCCGTGAAACACTTTGCGATAGTAAGGGCGCCGTTTTAAAATGGTCTCCCAACTTAAACCGGCTTGTGCCCCCTCTAAGACCAGCATTTCAAATAGTCTGATGTCGTCATGAAGAGGAATGCCCCATTCAAGGTCGTGATAGTCTGCGTAAAACTCTTTCCCTAAGCCATTTCCAAAGCATCTCATTTCGGTATATAGGGGGCAAAGACAAGCGAGGCATTATGCCCTCCAAAGCCAAAAGAGTTAGAAAGAGCTACCTTCACCTCGATTGGATGCGCCTTCGTCGGAACGTTAAAGGTAAGCCCTTCTTCTTTATCTTCTAAATTGATTGTAGGATGGGCCATTTTTTCTGTGATTGTTTTCACTGTCGCAATCGCCTCAAGACCTCCTGCTGCGCCAAGGGAGTGACCAATCATCGATTTTGTAGAGTTCATCACGACATGCGATGGTGCCTTAAAGACTTTCTTTAAGGCATTGACTTCTGCCATATCGCCAACAGGTGTCGATGTTGCATGGGCATTAATATAGTTGACATCATCTGCAGTCACACCAGCATTAGTCAAAGCATTGCGGATACAAAGTGCAACGCCTTCGCCATCAGCTCTTGGTTCTGTCATATGATAAGCATCACAAGAGATTCCTCCGCCGAGATATTCAGCAAGAATTGGCGCTCCTCTTTTCAACGCATGCTCAAGACTTTCTAATACAATGACACCAGCGCCTTCTCCTAAAACAAACCCATCTCTTCCTTTATCCCATGGTCTTGAGGCTTTTTCCGGTTGATCATTGCGTGAAGATAGGGCCCCACAGGCGATAAATCCGGCCACACTTAAGGGAATGACAGAGGCCTCGCTTCCGCCGCACACCATTAGATCGCACTCTCCGGAATAGATGTGATTAGCAGCTGAAATGATCGAATTATTTGCCGTGGCGCATGCTGTGGAGATGGAATAATTGGGGCCCATAAATCCAATGTCCATGGCAAGAAGGCCACCTGACATGTTGGAAATGATGTAGGGAATAAAAAATGGATTCACGCGTTTATAGCCTTTATCGCGCAAGGTATACGCATTATCGATGAATGTTTCCATCCCGCCCATCCCAGAGCCGATGATCACTCCACAGCGACTTTTTACTAAATTTTCTAGCGCATCTTTTGATAGACTCGCATTTTCTAAAGCTTTTTTGCCAGCTACCATTGCAAATGAAATGAAGCGATCGACTCGTCTTGCTTGCTTGCGATCTAAATAATCTCCTGTCTCAAAATTTTGTACGGGCGCGCCAATGCGGACGGAATAATCTTGTACTGCCGGATCGGTTAGGGCGATAATACCGCTTTTACCAAGGAGAAGTTGCTTGTAAAAATGGTCGATATCACTACCAAAACAAGAGACAAGTCCCATTCCAGTGATTACAATGCGTTTTTTTTCCATTATGCACCTTTTGGGACAACGATGTCGACATCGACAATGGCGCCCTTATTCCAAAGTTGTTCTAAAGCATATTTAAAACGCATATCCGGGGTCATCAGGTGAATGATCACATCGTAATAATCCATGATGATCCAATCGGTATCTTCCCCTTCAATGCGGTAAAGAGACACGTCCAACTCTTTCATTAGGCCCTGTATAGCAAAACTCAAGGCCTTCAAGTGACGTGCCACGCCCCCTTCTGCAATGATTTGGTAATCGGTGATAGTGGAAATACCGCGTACATCAATTGCTAAGATGTTAATCCCTTTTTTATCAAAAATCTGTTGCGAAATGGCATTTAAAATTGCTTGTTCTTTTTTGAGTCGTACATCAGTTTCTTGCTGGTCATCTTGCTTGATCTCTTGTACTCTTCGATCTTGTACTCTTCGATCTTGCATTTGTCGCTTTCGATCATTTGCTATTGCTTCTTTTGTCACTTTTATTTCCTTGAAGAACATTTATATATCTCATAAATATAAATGATGAGACGTAATGTAGTCCAATACTTTTGATGGAACAAGTGATTGACAACTTAAGCCTTTTGCCAAACGATACCGCACGTCAGTACTTGATATTGGGACTAAAGAGATGTTGACAACACCTTTTTTAAGTGATTGCATCACTTTTTCTGATAGCTTTTGATTAAAAAAAAAAGGCTTTGCATCTCTTGTTCCAACGACTATTGTGGCAAGATCGATAATAGCATCTGGCTCTTTCCAAAGGTGAAAATTTGCAACTACGTCATCGCCTAAAATAAAAAAAAACTCTAAATGTGCCATTTCATTTGTCTTATGCAAATCGCGTAAAGTGTCGACTGTATAACATGGAGGCTTTTTTTTAGCTTCTATATCAATTATTTTAAAGCGTTTTTCATCTGCAATTGCGGCTTTTAGCATTTGGAGGCGATCGTCAATGCTTACTAAGGCACGTCCCGTTTTAAGTGGGTTCCCGGCTGTTGGGCAAAACCATACTTCATCCAATCCACACATATGCATCATGGACGTTGCGAGATGAAGATGGCCAAAGTGGGGGGGGTCAAACGACCCACCAAAGATCCCGATTCTTTTTTTCATAGACTTCTTTTCAATACTTGCTGTGGTTGAAACAATTGATGATTTTTGAGCAGATTTATCGACAAATTTTAAGAGCACATAGTAGCATATAGTCGAAAAATTTGTCGATAAAGATGCCAAAGATAAGCTATTCCCGCTCAAAAACATACTGTCGTTATATCGTCAAGTTAATTTTTCTACAATCAAACTTTTCATTGACGAAAGGTATAAATAAAACAATAGTTAATCAAAACGTTGATGAAAATTATGAAAATTGTTTACAATGTAACTTCTTGTTAAATTCTAAAAAAATAGGGGTTGCTATGTCGGTAAGTGCAGATAGTGTTAGGAGAAGTGATTCTTCTTTTGAACTGCCTCTTGATTTCGCGGGTCTTGACTATATCGAACCAGATTTGGGTTATATAAGTGGGAGAACTGCAAGGAGAATACCTCCTGTAGCTGTAGCGCCTGCGTACCAAGCCCCAACTCGTCTAGAGGCCTTAGCAGGAGTAACGTTTGAATCGACAGCTCGTTTTTTCGGAACAGAAGCGAGAGAGTACCTTGAGCTTGCTCGGCCCGAACATACCCAACGGGTCCCAACTTGGTTAACGTACCAACCACCCCAAACATTTACGTCTAACTATGATGCGGGTAGATCGACCCAAAATGTTCAGGTTGTAGGGAATATGGCATATGTGGCAGATGGTGCTCATGGGATTAATATCCTTGACATCAGCCAGCCAAACCGCCCTACATTCATCTCGCACTATTCGGTAAGCGACACTAGAGAGCGTTATCTGCAACCAGAAGATGTGCAATCAAGAGATGTGCAACAACGAGAAGTAGGAGCGTTCCCAGCGCAAGTTCATCGTGAAGACCTCAGCAATGATGGCATGCCAAGTAGTGATGAGGGTCTAGTTGCTGCTGCAAGTGAGCAGGTTACAAGAGATAAGGTTAATGGGAAGGCGGCTGCATCTACATCGAAAGAAGTTGCAGCAAAGCAGGCAGAATCTTCTCATGAAGAAGTTCCTCCCCAATTCGTGTGTCCTCTCACCTTGTCTCTGATGAGACATCCCGTAATTGGGCCTTCTGGTAACTCCTACGAAAGAAGCGATATTATGGAGTGGTTAAATAGAGGCAATACCACGGAACCTGTTACGAACGTCAAGGTGCCCCTTAATTATCCTTGGCCACGAAATCTGGCCTTAGAAGGGCTTATCGAAGATTGGAAAAAAGCACATCCCGATCATCCCGAATTAACCTAAAAACGGCAGTTGGAGACGCTAACTTGACACAATCTCTTGAACCAGAATCATTTGCAGTGGGGCGGTCCTTCACCACTTGGGAATGTCCCGCCCCACTGCAAAGTGATTCTAATTCAAGATCTTGCGCCAATTTAGCATCTCGAACTGCCGTTTCTAGGATTAAATGACAGGCTGTAATTGGATTTTAGACTTCTTTCGAAACTCCATACTGCCTCGCGGAAATTTCTAACTTGAACCTAAAAACGGCAGCCAAGCCGACGAAGCTAAAAACCGATTTTTGAATCACGTTCGGTATACACTCATAAAAACACTCTTGTAAAATACTGGGCTTTTGAATATAATGAGAGTGCTAATAAATTAGCACAACAAGGATTATATTATGAAAATAAAATTTATATACTTATTATCAATTGCATCAGTCTTGCTGTCCACACAATTCGTTTCTGCAGAAGCGAGAAACTGCGGACATAAACATCGCAGGAGTAATGTACAAGTAAGCGTCTCTGCAGCTGCAGCCCCAACTTATGTCGTCCAACGAAGGTTTCAACCTGTGCAACCTGTTTACGTCTACGAAACCCCTTATCAGTATCCAAATTATGTCGTCGCAAATGCTGCACCTGCAGTTCTGTATGCGCCAGCCCCAGTCGTCTATGAGCAAGTCTATGTGGAAAGAGCGCGCCCAAGCTTTTTTAGCGGCTTTGCCTTAGGTGGTCTTGCCTTTTCATGGAACTTCTTTAGGTAGACGCATTCTGTAGCCATTCAAGATATGCCTGATTTCCACCTACAATGATTTGATAGGTGATTTCAGGCACTTGATAGCTACAGTTTCTAATAATCAGATCTTTGATCTCATCAAAGCGCGAAATGAGCGCTTTAAACACAATTTTTGACTCTTGCTCCGTTTGCAGTTTGTCATCCCAAATGTAAATGGATTCAATCCATGGGATGATTTGCGCACAGGCCACATATTTCCCCTCTACAAGCATCCGAGAGATTCTTCTTGCTTCATCGATACTGCCAGATGTCCAGTGTATTTCAATAAATTGATCCATATTAATCCCTTGCCAAGTTTCAGAGTTACCGCACTTAAGGACATAAGATCTCGAAATCTAAAACACTGATAGATAAAAGAAAAGCAGATTAAGATCAAGATTAAGATGAAAATTTGTTTTTTTTCTTTAAGCTACGGACCGTATAGTTTTACAAATCATCTCCCATTACATAAGCTCCCAGATCGTAGCGGCTTGTCAATTGCCCATTAATCACTTCCGGATCGCACTGAGTTGGAAAGGGCGCAAGAAAAAGCGTTGCAAACATTTGTAAATCTATTGATTCAGGTTCCAAAAGCTCTTTTAGCAATGCGGGATCGATCATTTTAGGGAAAGTCATGACAATAAATGAATAAAGAGCTCGGTATTTCTCATGCACCTTTGGATCCCTATATTTTTTTGGATCCGTAAACAAAAAAAGCTTTAAATTTGTGCAATAAGGTGTAAATACATGGTGATTGAGCGCAATCATATCTAACTCACTTTCATTGTCCTCCAAAACAGCAACTGTATGAAAACAAATATCTGAGAAATATTTTTTAAAAAACACCTCCATTGCTTTCCATTTCCCACTTCTTGTCATCAACACACCCGGCTTGTAAAAAATATGACCTCGTTTATCATCCACGATAAATGCCTCTTTCTCAAGGTTTACATCCAGATCTATTCCAATATGATCGGCAACATCCCTGTAGGTCACTTCGTAATGTTTGGGTAAGCGCGCAGTCAATGCTGCAATTTTTGCTCCCCTCTTTTGTAGGTCCTGAAATGTTTTATTGGCAGAAGGGTCGCAAAGGTAGAACCTCTTATTTTTACTGTTTGGCAACACAAAAGATTCCAAGTAAGCCGTAAAAATTACCTGAAAATAATTAATCAGCTGAATAAATTGGGGATTGTTTTTTTTTGCGCACTTACAAAGTTCAATCACATCATGATGAGCAGACACTAACCGGAATTCATGAAGCGTAAGGGCGCAACCAAACAAAGTATCATCGACATCTGAGCAGATAAATGAATCCTGTGGGTTAGGAATTTCTCTTTGCGTTAGACATGTAGTAAGACTATCAACTGCAGCTTTACTTACTCGAATATCTAACGAGGAGGGCTCCATTTCAGGACGATGGGACTCTAAAGGCGTGAGAAATAGCCTCACACCTTCAGCGGTTATGGGACTATTTTCTTGAAAACTTACTTCGGTAGGAAGTATATGTAAATGACAAAATCCATAATTCATTGAACAAGCTGCCATATAAATTTACTTGAAAAAGATTTAGCGAGATAGGTTCATAAGCCCAAGTCCTAAAATACGCATATCGACTACAATCGTCTTGTCTACTTGAATATCATCTTTTTTTTGTTGTTGTCTTAAATAATTCTTAAGAACTGCATAGTTGGCCAGTTGCTCTTGGTAGTGTTCGGGCGCAAGGCGAAGAATGACTCTTATGAGGCTCTGATTCGCCTGAACCCATTCTTTACACTCTAATACAATCTGTCTTTTACCACAGCTAAAATTATAGGCATCAGAAACGTCTATATAGACAAGAGACGTCTCTTCGCCAGCAAACATTTGACTTGCCGTTTCAAGCACATCGATTGCAAGCGCCCACCTCTTTCCGTTTATCGATTGACCCCATAACGGCTCATTTAACCTAGAAACGGCAGTTGGAGACGCTAACTTAACACAATCTCTTGAACCAGAATCATATGCAGTGAGGCGGTCCTTCACCAATCGGGAATGTCCCGCCCCACTGCAAAGTGATTCTAATTCAAGATCTTGTGCCAATTTAGCATCTCGAACTGCCGTTTCTAGGTTTAATAAAAGATCGGTTTGCTCTATCCCTAAATCAAGACCCATGTACACTTGAGGCAATTTCTTTGGCGCAATAAACGGCTTAACGGGGAATATCACTCCCCTTTCATCGACAGCTGTATTTGAATAGTCTGCAAGATAAGCGATCGGTTTTTTAAGGGTATATTCGACGAAGACTGTCCCTGGCCAAATTTTTTTTACTTTTGCCTCTTTAATCGGCGGAAAATCACATAACATTTTTTGCGCGTGTGCAGCATTAAATCGATAAAGATTTGTCGGCTTATCGTACGAAAGACCCATAAGTTCTGCTAAAAACTCTGTCTTTATCTCCTCTTTATCGACACTTTTTTGAACAATTGCGACAACATTAAAAGAGGGATCTTTTTGCCTTTCGCGATAGAGGTTATGTGTATACCAGATGATCAAAGAGATTGGGCCTGTAATAACGACAACAGATGCGATGATCCAACAAAGGGATTGTTTTAAACTATACAAAACAGTTTATCTCATCATAGAGTTTATGGATATCGCCGGCTCCAAGAGTAAGCAAGACGCAAGGTTTACAAATCATTGGGGATAGTTTAACAGCCACTTCACTGCGCTTTATCCCTTGGCACAGATCCCCGATATCTCGTTTTACCTCCTCAATAATGCCTTCTTGTGAAATTCCTTCAATTGCCTTTTCCCCGGCTGCATAAATTTCGGTGATATAAAGCGCATCTACCTCATGAAAGGCTCCTTTATAAAGCCCTATGCACTCTTTAGCCCTGCTATATCGATGAGGTTGATAAACAACGATTAAGTGCTTATTTCCAATGGCTGCCCTTAAACCTTTGATTGTCGCCTCAATTTCAGTGGGATGATGCCCATAGTCATCGTACACATCGCAATCTTGAATGCTTCCCTTTCTTTCAAGGCGCCTTAAAACGCCTCCAAAAGAACTTAATGCCTCTCTTATCAAATCCTCTTGCACATTTAATCTTAAGGCCAAACCAAATACAGCAAGGGCGTTTAACGCATTATGTTTTCCCACTAACGCAACTTCAACTGATGGGTAAAACTTACCTTCAAAAGAGACATCAAAAACAATCTTCCATCCGAGTTGTCTAAAATTAGAGCCTCTTAGCATCGCATTGGAATTAAAGCCATATTTAATTCCCGAAGCGTTGATTTGGGCAAGATTGAGGTCATCGCCACACCAAAAAAGATGCTCTTTTGATGCAACTTGAGACATCATCTTAGCAAATGCCTGAATTTGCGCATCTTTAGAAGCATAATTGGATAAATGATCAAAATCGATATTCGTGACGATTCCACCAAAAGGGTGATAATTTAAAAACGACTGATCACTTTCACAGCTTTCTGCAACAAAGTAATTCCCTAAGCCGACATTGGCATTAGAAGATAGTCCCCTTACCACACCTCCAATGGAATAAGTAGGAGATAATCCAGCAACAGTCAGCATCCACGCAAGGATCGATGAGGTCGTTGTCTTGCCATGTGTACCTGATACCGTAAACGCCTGATACTCAGCCATAATCTTTTGTAAAAGCTCTGATCGATGTAAAAGATTGCAAGAGAGCTCTTTTGCCGCCTTAAACTCGGCATTACCTTCCGCAATATCAGTAGAATAGATCACACTCATTCCAGGCTCAATATAAGAGGCTGAGTGCCCAATTTGCACGTTGACACCTTCGGCAAGAAGTGTCTTTATAATGGGATTTGAGGCAATGTCACTACCACTGACTTGTTTCTTATTTTGAAGAAGAATGCGCGCAAGGCCGCTCATGCCAATGCCCCCTACGCCAATAAAGTGGCATTTTTCATTTAAGCCCTTCATTTATATAACTCCTTTAAGACTATTTCGGATAAATGTTTATGGTCTAAACTTGTTTTATACGCCTTAATTTCATCTTTCATGGCCTGCAAAAGTTCTCCCTCGTTTTCCAAGAGGATGCGGATACAATCTGAAAGCGTATCTTTTGTTAACCCATTTTCAGAAAGCTTAATGCCACCTTTCACCATATCGACGACATACTTTGCGTTATGCTCTTGGTGTTGATCGGCAGCTTTTGGATAAGGAATTAAGATCGCAGGCACATCAGATTGGATCATTTCGGCAATGGATGAGGCCCCTGCCCGGCTAATGGCGATATCGGCCGCTTGAAATGCAATATGCATATCACAACAAAACGAGAGCACTTTTGCCTCTATCTGAGCTGTTTTGTAAAAGTCTTGCAACTGGCTTACGTCATAACCATGGCCAGTGAGATGTAATACTTGAAATGGATGTTTTTTTCTTGCTATTTCACAAGCTTTCGCAATCGTCATATGAATCAATTTTGCCCCTAAGGAGCCTCCAAAGACAAGGATTGTTTGCATCAGAGGATGCAATCCAAGAGTTTCCCTTGCAGCCTCTTTTTCAACCTTTTGACCGTAAAAATGGGCGCGTAAGGGCACCCCACTTACAGCACTTTTTCCTTTAACGCTTGAAAGGGTACTTGGAAAATGAACGGCTGTTAAATGGGCAAACGGGGAAAAAAGCCTGTTGACTTTACCAAGGATTGTATTGGCTTCATACAGGATAAGGGTTTTTCTCAATATTTTAGCAGCGACTAATGGAGGAAATGAGAAATAGCTGCCAAAGCCAACGATGACGTCTGGTTGAAATGAGCGGATAATTCCCATACTCTTCCATACCCCTTTTGAGATGCAATACAATGAGCTGACAAATGGCTTTAATGCAAATGAGGCTATACCTGCACACATACCTGCACATGGAACTGTATGATGCAAATAGGGGAGATTTTCAAAAAACCGGCTAAAACTTTTATCTTCCGTTGAAAAATTGACACCGCCTCCGATGAATGCAATTTCACACGTTGCATCTTGTGCCTTTAGCTGATCAGCTAAAGCAATTGCAGGGTAGACATGTCCACCCGTCCCTCCCGTTGCAATGAGTACTCTTTTCTTAGCCATAGATCGGTTTTTCCTCTTGCTTAGGAGCTGAAGCTACACTATAGATGATCGCAATTCCTAAAATATTTGCCATAAGGGATGTGCCCCCCTGACTAAATAGGGGAAGATTTAGTCCCGTACTTGGAAGAAGCCCTGAGACGACACCTAAATTCATAAATGCTTGGAAGGTAATTAAGAAGATGGCAGCAGACGCTAGATAAAAGCCGCCAAGGTCATCGCAACCACACGCGATATAAAAGGCAGAACTTGCCATGCCAAGGTATAGGGCAATTAAAAGAGCAATGCCTAAAAAACCAAACTCTTCAGCATAAATTGCTGCGATATAATCGTTTTGCGCTTCGGGAAGGTAGCTTAATTTTTGTAGCCCGTTGCCTGGTCCTTTGCCGAATAACTGCCCAGATCCTGCTGCAATTTTGGCCTGATAAGGCTGATGCCCCTTTCCCATCAAATCACGGGTCGGATCTAAATAGACGTTTAACCTAGCTTTCACGTAAGGTAAATTAACAGCAAAAGTGCCGGCAAGTGCTGCAAAGGCCACAAGTGGCCATGCCCAATATTTGGCAGGAATTCTTGCAATGAGAAATAGGGCAAATAAAGTCATCGCAATGACAGCTGTCGTCCCATTATTGGGTTCGATCATAATTAAAAACATCGGAATCGATACGAGTGCAATGAGCTTAAGAAAATCTTTAAAATAAAACTTGCCCTCACAAAAAAGTAAATAGCGATAAATGAAAAAAGCAGGTACGACGTATTTTACAAATTCAGAGGGTTGAAACGAAAGCCCTGCGATGCTAAGCCATCGCTTAGAGCCATTGACCTCTCTACCAATTCCTGGAATGAGCACAAGTAAAAGAAGCAATGAAAAGAGCCAAAGTAAGGGTCCGCTCAAGGCTAAAAGCCTTCGATAGCCAATAAATACCAAAAAAGACCCAAGCGTAAGGCCTGCAAAAGCATACAGCATCTGCTTTATGAAGGCCTGGTGCGTACTTTTGGCAAGCTCTTGATCGAGTACCTCAGCAGATGTTGTGCTAAAGATCATGACAATCCCGATTGCAAAGATCGAAAATGCTGTCAAAAGTAAGGTTAAGCGCGGTAATGGCATTATTTTTTTATTTAACTCTAACTTTATCGCCGGGTATTAAATTTTTGGCTGTTTTATCATTTAATCCATTTAATTGCAGAAAGTCATCTAGCTTTAAATTATTGTCTTTTGCAATCTTCCAAGGGGAGTCTCCTTGCTTAATTGTATAATAGACACTGCCTGGGGCTTCTTTTCTTGCAACGGCACTCTCTTTTTTATCAAGTGGCAACGGTTTAAGGTTTAGCTCCTTTGCCATTTGATCGGTAGTCTTAAGAGTTGCGCTCTCTCCCTTTACAGCAGCTTTTGCTACACTTGATTTAGCAACATTTGATTTTGCAATAGGGATACGCAATGTCTGACCGACCGATAATTTTGTCGACTGAAGACCATTTGCGCTGATGATTGCCTCTGTTGTCGTTCCATTATTTCGGGCAATTTTTTCCAGAGCATCGCCTCGTTTAACGGTCACTTCCACAAAATCTTGCTCATTTTCTGCTTTTTTAATTTGATCTTGCGTCATTTTCAGTGGTGTTGGCTCATTTTTAGAAGTAGCTAAGGTCTCGTTAGCAGGGCTTACCTTTGCTAATTTTAAGTTTTCAGCAACTGCTGCCTTTTCGATATTTTCAGTGTTTAATTCCTTTAAAAAGGTCTTCACTTCATCTACTTCCGGCTGCAAGACTTTGACTTCTTCAGCAATTGAGACAATGGTTGTTGGTTTTGCTGAAGGGCTTTCAAAAGAGCCTGCAACATGACTTTTTTCAACTTGCGATGTGGCAACTGACGGCATCAGGTCATGATCATCAGTGTTAATTGCCAGCATAAATAACAAAGCTAGTAATCCTGCATTGATCAACAACGCTACAATAATGGTATCTTTTCGACTCATTTACTAACGACTCCTCTTAAAGTTACAAATTCTTTAAATTTCTAATACTAGGCGTTGAAATTCTCTTCCTCGATGGGCATAATCTTTGAACATATCATAACTAGAACAGCCCGGCGATAAAAGCACAACACCTTTGCCATCTGCAAGCGCCATGGCTTGGACGACAGCCTCCTGTAGCGTTGCGCATAGCGCAACAGGCACATACCTCCCAAGGTCTTCTTGAATTCTATTTGCCGCTTTTCCGATGGCGCAAATTGCCTTTACTTTTGCCTTAAACCTTGCATGTGATTCAGCAGAAGATCTGCATAGGTTAAAGGGATCAATCCATGCAGTATACGGCGCTCCTTTATCCACTCCCCCGGCTATTAAGACGATGTCGGATGAAAATGTCGCAACAGCTGAGATGACGGCGTCAAGATTTGTCCCTTTGCTATCGTCATAGAACTTGACTCCC
Organism: Chlamydiota bacterium; assembly: GCA_013289325.1. Taxonomy (GTDB): domain Bacteria; phylum Chlamydiota; class Chlamydiia; order Chlamydiales; family Parachlamydiaceae; genus JABDAE01. Next base: position 6,020 of record JABDAE010000042.1, on the reverse strand, counting down.
CCCACCTCCCCTACGAATTCTATGCGATGTGGCGGTTTGTTAAACGACTTGAAGGCTTTATAAAAAGAATCTTTTCCAACGCTAAGATAGCTGCATAGCAAGTAGGAGGCGATATAATTTTCAATATCGTGCCATTTGCCCTCTAGCTCTTTTGGAATATCGATAAATGAAGAATCGCTTTCAGAATATAGCGTGGGATGAAAGTTTTCAAAAAGGGCCTTATATTCCAAGTAGCATCTCTTTTGCACAATAAAATCTGCATTAGGGTTTAGATGAGAGGCGATTTTAATTTTAGCTTTGGCATAGTCCTCTATTGAGGCGTAACGGTCAAGGTGATCGGGCGTAATATTTAAAATGACTGCTGCGTCGATACAAGCTGAAGTGAGCGTTTCAAGCTGAAATGAGCTTAGTTCAACGACATAAACGCTTGCCTTGCTATCGTCAACCACAGATGTAATCGGGACCCCATTATTTCCAATCGCAATAGCTGCAATGCCATTTTCATTTAAAACATGCTCTACAAGTAATGTGACAGTTGTCTTCCCATTTGTCCCTGTTATGCCGAGACATTTTTTTGAAATGTTTAGTTCTTTAGCCCCAAGCTCCACTTCGCCGATGACTGGAATTGATTGTTTTATAGCCATCTTGTAAAGTGGATGTGTTTGAGCAATACCTGGAGATACGACGACATAATCAAAGGAGGCCAGATCACTAAGCTCGCTTTCATGAATGACCTTTGCCCCTAGTTGCCTTAATGCGGCAATTTCAGGACATGATTCAATATGGCTTAAATTGCCATCGACAAGGGTCGCAAAAGCCCCTCTTTTGAGAAGAAAAGAGGTGGCAGACCTGCCGCTTACGCCGGCTCCAAGCACCAATACAGATTGTTCATTGAAGTGCATAGTAGATAAGGTTTTCCGGTTTAAGACGATATTCTAGCAGAAAAATCTAATACCAGCAAGAAATCTATCGCACTACTTAGGACATAGGATTTTCCTTGAGTTACTGGCCGTGTAGTGTTTTTTCAATAGACTCCCACTCTTTAAACAACTTGGTCACTTCAGGTTTTGGCTTAATATTCTTGAGTGTAACCCTAGCTCTTGTAAAGGGGTCCTTTTTTTCGACATTCAACCAACCCATTAAATTGTTTTGATTATAATATTTGTAAGGACTAGTAGAGAGGGCCACCGGATCCGTCAGTTCGTCAGACATAATCGGATCTGTCATCTTTGGGCGAAGTTGAATCTTTGCCATTTTTAACAAAAGCTGCAATTGGGTCGCAAGTAGTTTTGGAAGATCTTGACGTGCTGAAAGCGCCGTTAACTTTGATAGCTCACTGTCTGTAAAATCGTGAACTTGCTCATCCCCTTCCCACATTAGACTACATTTTTCAAGGAGTATAACTTCTTCTATAACGCAAGAAGGAAAGGTTTTTAAAAAATCTTTTCTCATGCCGCGTATCACCTTTTGAGGTGCTGTCACATCGAGTATATGTCTACACACTGATTTGCCTTCAAAATGAGGATGCAAAAGAGGATTAAAAAAACTAAGTGATTGGCGCTCGCTTTTATTTAAATTCATAAGTGCGCGGCTACACATGGACAACGTATTGAGTGCATCCCTAGTTAACTTCACAAAAGCACCTAATTGATTGTTTTGAACATTTTTCTTAAGTATTTGGTCAAAATCTAGAAGAAGGTGAGCCAAGTGGGGAGCAAATTTCACGACACGTGGCATGTAGGCATCGATTTGAAGTAAGTGGCTTGCAATCTCATCTGCCATTGCACTATTGAGTGCTGCTGCATTAGAGATCTTTTTCAACTGATTAAAAATCAGCATACATTCATGAAAATGGCGCAAATCTTCGCCCACTTCAATATACGTTTGAAGAAATGGATGACTTGCCCCAAGCATTTGCTGCAATTTTGCAAGAGTTTGCGCATAGTCGCTATAGTAAGGCCACAGCTGTCCATTTTGTGAGACTCTGCTTTGAAGCTCATTGTTTAATTTTTCGATTTTGTGATCGAGCTCATCTTTGATAAAGAGGAAATTATAAACTAAACCAAGTGTATTTTCAAATTGATGGTTGACTTTTGCCACCTCAGGATCTGTTCCATCTAGTGCTTTTAAGCTTACTTTAATATCTTCTATTGCAGATTTATAGTGGTAAAGATCATCTAAATTATAATGCCTTTTGGCAGACATCTTGTTTAGGATTAAGGAAATAGATCGCTGTATGTCTACTCTATCATTTCTTGTCGTAACGTCCCCATCAGCCACTTTAGCCAGCGTGCCATCAAGATATATTTTGTATGCATTGCAAAGGGTCTCAATTCCCTCTTGAGGAATAAATTTTCTCTCATCCGTTCCCATCCAGGTGCAAAACTCAAGAGGCCCAACTGGTAGCTGCATATTCACTTTATCGAGAATCATCCAATAAGTTGTGCTCACTTCTTTACTTGCTTTGACCAAAGAATAAATGGGGATAAATCCAGGCGCAAGTTTGATCGCATCTGGCAGCATATCGACTTGCTCAAGGAGATCCAAATCTTGCGGCTCTGCTTCATCCTTTAAGCCTATGACTTTAGCTCTCTCCCTTAGCTCTTCTTCTAATTGAGTACTAAGCTTTCTCAATGTGAGCTCTAAAGCATTGCGATTGATGTTGAGCGCATCGCCTTGAATTTCTGACACGGCTTGGGTCTCGTCCAAAAGCTTCCACCCCTCTTGCACATGCCTTACAATCTCACTTAAATTTCTATTGGGTTTCGCAAGCTCAGTTGTTAAAGCAAAAGAGCGCCTATCTAATCGCTCTTTTAATGCCGTTTCGATAGTCAAAAGTTTTGCTGGGTCGACCAAGGAGGCGCGGTTCCAAAAAAGAATCGTTATAATCCACGATCGATTGTGTTTGGTCACTACATGAGTATTGATATATTTTCCATTGGCGTAAAGGTTGGCAAGTGAGCGGATAGGTTGAGTATCCGGATTGCATTCTCGTATCATTTTATTATAAACTTTACTCACCCTTGTGACTCGCTCACTTGGGTGTGTGAACCAATGGATCACTTTGCGGCAAAAACCGATAAAACCGGTCGCACACTTTTTCTCCCGAGAAGTAAATATCGATGTAGAGCCCTTTAGCAAAATGCGGCTGATCATCGTCGGTTGATCATGATTCTTTGGATCAAAAGGGATCGACATCTTATTCTCCTTAAATTTTGGCCAGTTGCAACAAAAAAAATGATTTTAAAGAAATATAATATTATTGTCAAGAAAATTACAATTTACTTCATAAAAAGTTTACTTAAAAGCAAATAGTCGAGATTTTACAAACTGTACTTTATACAAATTTAGACTTAATATGGGTTGAAAGTATACCGAACGTGATTCAAAAGTTTGATTTTTTGGGAGTCAAAGTCCCGAATTGATTCAACCTAAAAACGGCAGTTGGAGACGGCAAATTGACGTAATCTTTTGAGCTATAATCGCTTCTGGCGGGGATCGCCTTCACCATTAGGGAATGTCGATCCCCGCCAGAAGCGATTCTAACTCAAAATCTTACATCACTTTGCCATCTCGAACTGCCGTTTCTAGGTTCAAGCAACCAAAAGCAAGAAGTCTTATTTCGGACGATGGTTCTTTTCAACTTTTGAAGTTTCTTGTGTATAAATGTATTTTTTCAACGATCATCGTTTTGATCATTTTTTAAAGCATTGTAAATAATCGCTGATCCGACATTTTGTAAAGCAAGTGCGGTTAAAGTAATGCGAGAGGTTCTAAATAAATTGACACATTCTTGTTTAGTCAAAGGAGAAAGCGGGGGCCGGTTTTGCGTATATTGCAAAATGTTTGCAAAAATAAATGGAGCGCCGACAGCGCTTACAAAAATAGAAGCCTTCAGCCCCACTACAGTTGCTTGTATTAAAGTTAAAGGGGTTTTTGTCTTGTCATAAGCCCTAGCCCTAAAAAACTCTTGCGAGGTGAGAAACGCCACCCATAAAACGCTGTTTCGCACCCATTGCATTCCAATCCCCTTCCATCCTTCATGAAAAAGCTTTTGTAAAGGAACTCTTTTCCCAACAGATGCCGAACGAGCAATCCCTCTTTCTAATGGTGTTAAGAAGCCTGCATCGGCACTTGCAATAGCTATCCCCACAAGTGCTTGAGATTGAATTTCTGTAAATTGATAGCCTTTAAATACTTTAGGCAGCTGCATAATCATCGGCCACTGCCATATGCCCTTAATCGATGCTTTTAACATTTGATAGGGAAGGTCTGAAAAAAAAGCCTTCCCCCCCCCTTGCATAAATATCGTCACTGCCAAATGATGCGTTGTAAGTGAAGAGCTACATTGCCTATTCTCAAGGACTTTTAACGGATTAATGGCCGCTTGGACAATAAGAGCTCTAGAGGCTCCTAAAAAACTTGCTTCCAAATCTGTATATAAAGACATCTATTGACTCTCTTTTGCCATTTTAGCAGATTGTGTAGCACGCATTGACAAAGCAATTGCAATACTACTTGCCATCGCAAGCGCCATCCAATACCAAGCCACACTTGCCACCATCCCTGTCTTTTGAAAGCACCAAAGGGCAAATGCAGCTGTGGGTCCTCCCAATAGCTGCGATCCCAACGCATAGCCCATGGAGATGACAGCATAGCGATACTTAGGTTCAAGCAGCTGCTGGGCCCATGCATGAAAAGGAGCAAAGAAGGCAACTCCTAATAAAACCAATGCAATTCTAACGCCAATGACGCTTGTTAAAGAGGCCCCTTCCAAGGATAAAAGAAGTGGCGTTGCAAATAAAGCCACACCTATTGAGGCTGTGAGCATAAGCTTTTCTCTTGGCACTTTTGATGCGACCCACCCAAAAAAGGGCAAAGCTAAAAGATCGAGAATGAGTAGGTAAGTGTTAATTTTCATGACTTCAGTTTTCGTAAGTGGCGAAATCAAGGGGATAAACCCATTCATTAAGACGAGCGCAACAGCGTAATTGGCATGCGCAAAGCCTGAGGCGATCATGATGGTGAAAAGGGGCTTTTTACAGGTCCAAAAAATACTTTTAAGATTCGCAAGTGGATTTGTCGCTTTTATAGGCGTGCCAATTGGAGCTAAAGACCTTCTAATTAAACAGCCAAATAGCGCCGTGATGCACCCGCATAAGTAAAGCACTCTCCACCCGGATGCTGTCACGTTAAAATAACCGATCAAAAAGACACCTAAAGAAGCAAGAAGATGCCCCCCTAAAGTCGATGAACTATACAGACCACTTAAAAAATCGTGCTTTTTGGGAGCAGAATTTTCTAACAGAAAAATAGCCCCGCCCATTGTTTCGCCTGCTGCAAGAAAATTTTGCAAGGCCCTTCCTAAAGAAAAGATAATCGGCGAAAGAAGGCCTACTTGCGCATATGTGGGGCTAAAGGCAATGCATCCCGAAACAAGCGACATACCGGCTAATGTAAGAAATAGGGCTTGCTTTCTTCCGTAGACATCTCCTATATAGCCAAAAACAAGAGATCCAAGCGGCCTTGCAAGCATTCCTATTGGAATAATTGCGTAGGTTAAAATGAGCGCTGTGATCGGGTCGTGATCGGGAAAAATGTGGGGCGCTAAAAACGGGGATAAAAAGCCAAAAAGGGCTGTATCGTAATGTTCAAAAAGATTGCCCAAATAGGCCGTGATCAAGTGGCCGCGAGATGCTGTAGACATTATTATTCTCTTTTATTATTGAAGTACAATGAAAAGTAAAAGTCTATAAAAGTATGGGGATTTTTAGCAACAGATAAATTAAGCGTTAACACAGATACACAAAACATTCCAGTCATGTAAATGTTCACCGGTCTACTTGTGTCGCCGCTGGCCGCGGCCAGCGGCGACACAGGTGGTCCCGTGCACATGTACCCAGTCATTCCCGCTGATTTTATTGTCAGCCTCGAAAGACTGCAATAGACTTCTTTCGAAACTGCAATCCCGTGCCTCTGCCTGCATGTGTACTATCGCTGCTACCGCAGCTCTAATTTTA